>VEMY01000062.1 GCA_009711825.1 Bacillota bacterium
CATGAGCAGGGCTAGACTAAATCAGGAGCACATTAGGGAGCTTTATGGCCAATTTATTGCTGACTTACCTAGTTACTTCAGGAGGTCAGCAGGGTTTTGGGTGTGCGAAACTTGAGATCAATGTTTAAAAAGCCCCAGAACACCCACTTCTTAGCCCTCATCTTTACCCCTCCCTTTTAAAAGCTCGTCTCCATCTGCTATCAGCAGCTTAAGCCGCTGATATTCTTGATTGAGAATTGCCCAACCCTTGCCCGACAACTCGTAAATCTTTCTGCGGTCCTCTTCAGCAACCGGCAGGATAATACCTTCGTCTTCGAAGCGGGCTAAAAGATTATACAGTGTCCCGGCGCCAATCTTGACCCGCCCCCCGGTCTGACGTTCAACCTGCTGCATTATCCCATAGCCGTGGTGGGGCGTTGTCAAGGTCAGTAAAATGTAGTACATCGGTTCTGTGAGGGTTTTTAACTGTTCTCTGGCCATAACACACCGCCTATATCGATACTTGATATATCTACTATCAATATAGCACTGGGGGGAATTGTAAGTCAAGTTAAAAAAGGCAGCCTATTTAGCTGCCTTTGAGAACAAAGACTTTCTTCCTCTTTAGGTGGTAGTGAACTCTTTTTTTACTTCGCTCAGCAAATTACTGTCGGTCAGCAGATCGTAACCGGTGAGGGCCAGGGCCTTGGCCCCCTGGAGCAGTCGCTCCTTGGCAATGTCGGTCACGGTAAGGTCGGCAAACTCCTTGGAGTGTGCATTGACGCCGGGAGCACCCAAACCGATAACGGGATGGATTGCCGGAACCACATGGCTAACATCCCCCATATCTAACGAACCGGAACCATCCTTGGGCTTTTCAATCTCTTGAATGCCCAGTTCCTTCAGGTTTCTAGTGAAGGCCTGGGACAGCGTCTGGTTTGTCCGTAGGTTGTCATAGCTGGCCTCATAATTGCTGATATTAAGTGCCGCCCCGGTCATCAACTCTGCGCCCCGGGCAACGTTCTTTACCTTCTCCACAACCTCGTTTAGATATTCTCTTTTGGGTGCACGGACATAGAACTGGGCCACAGCCCGGTCGGGAACGATGTTTGCGGCCTCACCGCCCTCTTTGATGATACCGTGTATTCTCACTGTAGATTTCAGATGCTCCCGGAGCGCATTGATGCCATTAAAGGTGAGAATAACCGCGTCTAAAGCATTTATCCCCTTTTCCGGCTCCCCTGCCGCATGGCTGGACTTCCCTGTAAACTCAAACTGGAGGGCATCTATTGCCTGGGATGTCCCGCTCTCATAGGACTTGTTGGCCGAGGGGTGAAGCATCATTGCCGCATCAATATCGTCAAAAATGCCCGCTTTTACCATATCCACCTTGCCCCCGTTGGTCTCCTCCGCAGGGGTGCCAAGCACAACCACCTTGCCGCCTACAGTATCCAGGACGCTCTTTAAGCCGATACCCGCCGCAGCGCCCATGGTGCCAATCATGTTGTGCCCACAGCCATGACCGACTCCTGGCAGGGCGTCATATTCACAGAGAAAAGCCACTGTCGGTCCCGGTTTACCGCTGTCATATACGGCCCGGAAAGCGGTTGTCCTGTCGGCAACCCCGGTTTCCAGCGTGAAATCAAAATCCTGGAGCAAACGCGTAAGCTTTTCCACCGCCTGAAATTCTTCATCGCCCAATTCAGGGTTGTCATACATAAACTGATTGATGTCATACAGACGTTGCTTAAGTCCTTCAATGGTCTTGCAAATAGTTTGTTTCAAAAGTCCCGCTCCTTCCATCAACTGTATATACCCACTATATCACGACCGCTCGAAACTGGACACAGGGACAGGTCCCTTGTCCGCTTTTTTATCGTTCCCAGAGGCGACAAAGACTTGTTGTCCATCAAGCAATATAAGTCAAAAAGCAAAACGCCTGCACCTCTTTCCTAGGATAGTGCAGGCGTTTATAGGTTGGCGGTTCAACTTTCCGGAAAGGGACCTATCCCCTTGTCCGTTTATTCTGGTTTGTAGCGGGGGATGTCGAACCGTAGGTTGTAGATGTTGACAACATCATAGTGACGGGTGATGAAGCTTGTTTGCTTCCTGGCCCAACCGACATCGGTTGCATACTGATGGCTCCCGGGGCTGCCGGGATTCCAGCGCATTTTGTACAGGGTATCCTGTCGGTATGACGAGTGGTTTACATAGTTGTTTGATGCAAACACCGCCCCGCCAGCTATTGCCAGTTCGGGAGTAAACCAGCCCTCGTTATAGGCGCGTCGGGCCCCAAGGTAATTGGGATTTGAGTCATGGGCGCCAATGCCAAACATGTTATAAACGGTTTCGCCGTTATACTCTTGACCGTTGGCCAATACGCTATTTCCGTTACCAGTTTCGTGGAGGGCCAGAGATACCAGGAATATTTCATTTATATTGTTCTCCTGAGCCGCTTGGTAAAAGGCCTCCTCAGTCCCGTGCAATATTCCCTTTTCATTGAGGATAAGCGCCAAATCGTTAACCGTAGCGCCGGACGGACCGGAAAGGGATAGGAACTGGAACATCGTGGAGTTGAAATCTTCGGCAACTAAATCGGTGAACAGACCGGAAACCCAGCCAGTCACATCTCCCCTGGTAATCTTGAACCAATAGCCCTCTGTGCCAGCAGCAGTGCCTTCTAAACCCTTCGCCCTATCCTCCACCGTAAAAATCTCGTCGACTTGTGCCTGACCCAGGTTCGCTGAATCTGTGGTCGGGTTTTCCCTGATCCTTAGCGGACCGCTCGCAATAATAACTTCAGCGACATGCTCCTCCACCAAGTCTTCAAGAATGAAATTATCTGGGTCTACGTAATGTCGTACTTCGTCGCTGGTGGCGTTTTGCCAACCACCCCCAGAAGATATCTGGGGCTTTGCGCTGACACCCATCTGGGTATTTACCATCTGTTGAATAGAATAATCGTAGTCTGTATAAGAAATTACCACGTAGGATGTGAGCACAGACGCCACTTCCGAGTTGAAAGTGTTTCTGAGCGAATCCACGGAACCAAATGGACGGGAAGCAAACAGCGTGGACAGAACTGATTCGTTCCTGCTGCTGATAATCAGATTATAGGCATCAACTTCCAAACCGGCGGCCTTGCCGTCGGCAAGCAGGACTTGTTCAAGTTCTGCCAGATCATCCGCGGCGTTAACATCTCCGAGAATCCGTTCCGCGGATGAGATCGCTTTGTCCACCTCTTCCGTAAAGACCGAGTTCAGGGCCCCGGTGTCGGCAAACCCATCACCCCGGCGCTCCAAAACAGCTGAAACGACAGAGTTCTTGCCTGTACTCGTGAGAGTATTATAGTTACTTAAACTCAAACCTAACAGACTTGCATTATCCTCCAGCAGAGAGCGCAGAGTTGAAGCTTCTTTAACAGAATTTATTTCGTGTAGGACCACTTTAGTCGGGTTATCGACAAGGGCTTTCACCTCTTCATCAAAAACCGACTTCAGGGCATTGGCGCTGGAGAAACCGTCGCCCCGCCGCTCAAGAATTTTAGTTACTGCCAAGGTCTTGCCATATGAACTCAATTTGTTGTAATTACTTAAGCTGAGTCCCAAGACATTGGAGTTGCTCTCTAAAATACTACGCAAATCAGAAGCGGTGTCAGCAGCATTAACCTCTGCCAGGGCAAGCTCCACTGGAGGGACTATTATTTTTTCAGTGAACTTGAGTTTGCCGTTTTCGACAGTGACAACATTTACCTTGTCCACATCGGCAATTTTCGCATTGGGTCCGGAGGTATACGCGTTAAGGTCGAAGCTACCGGACGAAAAGACGAACGCGCGAACCGCCTCGTGATAATCCACGTACCCGTTAACATCATCCAGAAGATATTTTGTCTCACCCTTGAGATATTCGGAATATAAAGGTTGGGGATTAGATGAGCTACTGAAAACAAAGGCCCTTACCAGCTCATCATAATCATACTCATACAGCTTGCTTGCTCCGCCCTGGGTGACGTAGCCAATAACTTTTGCCTCAGCGGTGTAGGGAAGCAGAATAACAGTAAATGCAAGTAACACAGCCAGTCCCTTAAGTACCAGCGTTCTTAATGACTGTTTCATCGATTTTACCGCCTCGTTACTATGATTTTGTTATTCCGCACACCAGCATCAACAATGTCCCAGAACATTTGTTGTCCCCCCATTGAGTCGAAGGTTAATTCCCCGTGGCCCTGCAGTTCTACTTTATATTTGTTGGGGTCATTGTTATGAAGGATTACTGCAACTGTAGAAGTTAATTGATCCATATTCTTTCTATCAATGTTCTTTATCGGGTCTACATTTACTGTGAAGGTCCTGGTCCGCGGATTATACCCGCTCCTGGTCGCCCGCACAGTAATCGTCGCTGTCCCCTGCCTGTTTCCGGTGACAGTAATTGTGTTGCCCGACAATGATACACTGGCAATATTGTTGTTACTGCTGGACACAGTCACATTAGCTCCGGACGTGGCTGAGACATTAACAGTCCGTGTCTGGCCGAAATCATTTATATTGACATTGCTGAAGGTGTTTAGCGACACCGTCGGAGTTGAAGGTTCAGGCTCCGGTTCTTCCTCTGCCTCTGCCCGATATTCCTCACCATGTATCAAGGCTACCAGATCTTCAGCGATTTCAATAGCTTCGGGGCTCTGACGAATTTCCACACCGGAATGATTGATTGCAACAAATTTAATCTTACCGGTGCCAGTAACTCCAGTCCGCCCGTTAAGCTCCATGCTCTTAACCACTGTGTCCGCTGCCAGATCGATACTGCTGGCCGAATCCAGCTTTGGCACCAGGAGTTTTTCGATACTGCCGGCCTTTAGCTCCAGAAAGATTCCCGCGACCTGCAAAGTCACCTCGCCCAGAGAGCCCTTAACTTTGACCAGACCAGGGGCCTCCACCGTTAGCGTGTCTACAGCACCTTCCCCCGTCAAGGTCATCTCGGCTTCTAGAGACATCTTCTCTACAGCAACGTCCTTGCTCAGCTCCAACTGAGCACTGGCAGCAGTGGACTTTAGATTTACAGTCGCAACGCTTCCCTTAACCAACTTGACATCGGCATCCATTGCAATTATGTCAAGACGGTTGAAATCGCCAAGGAGCAGGACTTTTTTATCGGTGCTAACCTGCACATCCCTGAAACCATGGGCTCCTTCGTCTATGCCGTCTTCCTGCAATGTCGCTTCTGTCCCCACCTCAACATAACCGACATTAGTCGCGCCCTGGGCAGTCAGCGTCATGGCGCCTTCGCTTTGCTGCAAAGTTACGCTGGGCAGTGAGGAATCGACCATCAGCAAAGTAAACTCGCCGCCGGCGATAATTACCTCACCCTGCACTTCGACCTTGTCCAATGTAATCGTGCCTTCCTGAATGCTGGCACTCAGATAGAGGTTGCCGGTAATAAGGGTGTTTTGCAGAGTCACATCAGCAGTGTTGATGGTGACATCATCATCGATAAGTTCCATGGTCGGAGGGCCGTATGTACCCGGGTCGCGAATGTCTTTGACCGCTTCGGCAATATCACCCCTGTAATTCTGGATCATTGCCCCGCCTAAAACAAGATTAACTGCGATTGAGAGAGCTAGTAGTACTGAAACGAGTATTTTCATTAATTGCCACCACCCTTATGTAAAGCATTATAGTGCATGATTCGACAAGAACCGGGGAATTTCCTTCGTTAAAACCATAAACCTAACTGGAAAAACTTCCATATAGTGAGGGAGTTAATAGCACACAATTAGAGACCACAGACTGGTAAATCTCTGTCCGTGGTCTCTGTTTACAGGCGCAGGGCAATCATAATTACAGCTTTTGGTGCCACAGTCCAGGAACTGCTAAGCGAGCAGGGTTAGGAATTGCCAGTTGGCCAGCAGGCCGGCGAAGGCAAGCATAGTAAAAATAGTCGTTAACGTCCAGAATTTTTGACCCCGGGTCAGTCTGCTCCGTCGCCATTGAAGAATTGTTGCAAGGATAAGGACAGCAGCCAAAACAAACAGGGGGTAATTAATCAAAACGTGAATCCGCACCTGGGCGAATGAACGGTAATTATCGATTAGCATGCGGGCAATCAGCAGCGCATTGTTCGCCAACACTGCAGTGCCGGTCAGGGTTAACAGCCCCATATATCGCCGCCAGTAAAAGGTATCATATGAAGTCCTGCGTTTGCTCCGCAACTTCTTAATCAGCAAAATCACAGGCGAAACACTGAAGTAAAGTACGCTGAAGCCTGCAATCAAGATACTGGCCATTAACCACGGCCTGGTGCGCCCTGGGGGTAGAGGAAGCAGATCTCCGGACATGCGCTGGACCCGACCATCGACCACTTCAAAATAGACCATGTCAAAAATGTAGTTTAATAACCCTTCCGCCTCGTCACGTTCAAAAACATAGGGGCGTGTCTGGACTAAAGTAGCAGACTGTCCACCCATACTCAGTTCAATCACATTATCATCCACCGCCCGGACATCCACCAGAGACAAGTAACTGTATAGCTCCAGGAAGCTGTTGTGCATCCGGCGGGCACTGACAAAGCTACCTTCTACTTCACTGGCAGAGGGAAGATTGCCAGGGCTGCTTGGCGCGGGCTGATTTCGTTTCCCGACCAGCGCCTGGGTCAGGCCAAGGCTTATCTCGGACTCTCCGGCGCTGTTTGTTAGAATCACTACACCGAAGTTTTCTTCAGGAACGATGTTTACCTGGGCAGAAAAGGCGGCCGTGTTGCCACCATGTCCCAGGGTATAATGTTCACTGCCATCCCATTCGATAAAGCCGTGGGCAAAGCCTGTCAATCCCGGGCCCAGTGGATGGGTTGGCTGAGCATCTCATCAAGAGTGGAACGCTTGGTAAATAACGGGCCGGCCTCCCCATCAGCAGGCAGCAGTGCCAGGTCAAAGCGGGCCAAGTCCTCTGCGGTGCCGGTGACCGAACCAGCCGGGTAGGGGACCACGTAACTCCAGGGGCCAGGAGAAAAGCCATCTCTTCCGGGGAAATATGCCGTTGCCTTACTGTCCAAAAGCTCAGGTTTATCAGCAAGGGTAATGTGGGCAGAGGTAGTTTCCATTCCCAGAGGCACAAACACAGAATCCATCAGATACTCATAAAAGTCTTGCCCGAGAAAACCTTCAGCAATATATGCAGCAAGTGCAACTGCATAGTTAGAATATGCCGCTACAGTGCCCGGCTCATAGACCTGTTCAGGCTGAAACTCCTGAAGTGCCCTTTCCAATGCGGGCAGGGAATCGGAAACAGTAAGAATTACATCGAAAAGATAGTCTTCAAAGCCGGCGGTATGGTTCATGATGTTGAGCATTGTAATCGGCGTGTCGCTATTCAGCTTTTTCAGGAAACCCGCAGGTAGGTACTCCCTGATATCAGTTTCTAAATCGATTTGTCCTTGTTCCACCAACTGCATAATCGTCGTATAGACGAACAACTTGCTAACAGAACCATATTCAAATACCGTATTTGCCGGGTCCACCTTGATTTCATTGTCTATATCGGCATAGCCGTAGCCCTTGGATAGTACGATTTCGCCATCCTTGACCAGCACAACAGCTGCACCGGGAGTCGATTGCCCGATATGTGCTTCTACAAACTGGTCTACAAAACTCTCCACCTCCGCCAACGGTATCCCGGAGGGAGTTGTCCCCGAACCTGCCAACACTACCGGAGAGGAAGCAATAAGTAATATGAGAACCAAAAACGCCATTACGTTCAGTTTCATTAACACACCCCCTTTTAAAATAGTAAATACCAAAGCACACCATACTAAATATGTTTAAGGAAAGAAACTCTAGCTGTTCATTACCAAATTCTTTATTTGCTGTTTCAGTTTCGCGACCGTTTCCGCCTCGTGGACCTCCATCTCCCTTAACTTACGAATTACACCCAGGACTTCTCTCTGAACTCGGGAGACACTTTCCCGGGAATTATTGATTTTCGACTGCATTATCCAGTCGAAAATCAGTAGTTTAACAACCTTTGCCTCCAATTCATCCCGCCCCTGAAGCAATTCTTTTCGCATCGCTTCAATTTTGTGGAGTCGAAACACATCCTGACGGGCTGCATCTAGCTGCTGATTAATATCTGTGTACATAATTCAACCCCCTGCATTTAACATCCGTGTTTAACAAACACAACTCACTGTCCGGTCGACCTAATCGCGCTGTTTTGCTGCTTATTTCATGGAACTTGCCGGCACCATACTGTTCATAAAGAGCTTAATTTCTTCGGTGACCAGATCTGGTTTCAGCACCGGAAACATGTGATCCGTGCCTGGCAATATCTTATGGACGCTATTGGTTGATAAGCTTGCCAGATGCTTATGATTAGCCACTAATTTTTGATAATTTTTTGCCTTTGTCCGGGCATGTTCAGCTGTCAAAACCAATAGAGGCATATCGCCCAACTGCTTGTCCAGGTCTGTGTCCTTGTAATATTCCTTCAGCTCGTGCAAACTGTTGCGAGTGCAAATCTTGTTATAGAACATCTCTAGATTAGTCTTCATTATGTCTTCCGGATAGTGGCCCGTTTCTGCGACGTCCTTAAACGGATCAAAAGCCTTTAACCGCACCAGTAGCCTCAAGATTCCAGCGGTCCGCAAGAATGCCAGGAAGTAAAAAACCATTGCATTCATGAAGTAATAAATCGGTTTCTTTTCCAAGTGCGCCGAGTCCAAAAGCACGACACCCGCCACTTGTTCGGGGTAACGCTGGGCACACTGGAACACCTCAACTGCCCCCAGTGAGTGGCCGATTAATACATAGGGGCCCTTCTCCCCCGATTTGTCCAACAGCTCCATCAACTCACTGTTGATTTGTTCAAAAGTCCGGGGTGTGTTGGTAGATTCGCTCCAACCATAGCCAAACCGGTCATAGAGCACGACCCGGGTGGTTTGGGCGAGCTGGCAAAAAGTCCTATAGTACATACCCAAACTGAAGCTGCCAGCGCCACAACTGAAGACTAAAGTTGGCTCTCCCTCACCCTGGCCATAAATATGCATTTTACTTTCGTCGATAGTTAGCATTTTGCCAGGCGAAGGGTTTTTCTTTTCCTCACGCTTCCGTAACAGATGATGAATCACGGTGCTTGTTAGTAACAGCACCAGCAGAACCAAAACGATAGTCGGCCACATAATCTCTCCCCTTCCCCAGCAGTATATTTTTACTTATCTGCAAACAAAGCCATTTTCCCCGCCCCAAGGGAGGCAAATAGTTTGCTTAAATACAACAAAACCTGCCCTTACTCGGTAAAAGATATGTATGATATCATGTAAGCATAACATCGCAGAGGATGTGGACCATGAGACGCATTGATGAACGGGATATCATATTCTCGAGAATGAACTATCGTAAAGGCAGCCCGGAATATACGGACTATTACAAACGAAACCCAGAGAAACAGAGCATTGATGAAGAGTTCAGAGCAATGCCAGATATGGGTGGCAAAGGGACCGCCACCTATGACCCGCTTATATCACCGCTGGTTAACGCCTGCTTTGAGTTCCTCGGGGATATAAAGCATCTTTCTGAAAAAACCGCCAAGACATCGGCAACGGATGGAAAAATTGATTCTCGGTCAATGACGGCAAGGATTAAAGGGATTGCGCAGTTTTTCCGGGCTGACCTGGTGGGGATCACACGAATGCACAAAACCTATTATTACTCCCACCGGGGTAGAGAACCTCAAACCTATGGCGAGGAAATCGATAATTTCCACAAATACGGTATTGTCTTTGCCCTAGAAATGGACAAATCCATGATCTTCAGGGCCCCACAATTACCCGAAGCAATAACAGTGTCTAAAGGCTATATTGATGCAGCGGTAATTGGTATGGTCCTGGCCTACTACATCCGGGAATTGGGGTTCGAGGCAAGAAATCATATGGACGGCAATTATCTGGTTGTGGCGCCACTATTGGCGCGCGATGCCGGCTTAGGGGAAATTGGCCGCAACGGGCTCCTAATCACCCCGCAGTTTGGTCCCCGTGTCCGGCTAGGAGTTGTAACCACCAATCTACCATTAGATACAGATAGACCTACGGATTTTGGTATTGCCCAATTTTGCAGAGACTGTGAGAAATGCGTAAAAACCTGCCCCGGAAAAGCTATACCTTCCGGGCCTCCCGGGGAAATTGATGGTGCAAAACGCTGGAAAATCAATGCGGAAGAATGCTATCGCAAGTGGCGCGCCCTGGGCACCGACTGTGGTATTTGCCTGGCAGCCTGTCCATTTAGTGACGATATTCCAAAATCTCTAGTTGATCAAATTAAGGATTCAGAAACTGCCCGTAAAGAAATCCTTGTGCGCCACAACCGCAAACACGGAATCCGGCCTTATATCAAAGAAAAGCCCCCGTGGCTGTAGCCAATACATTTGTCCACAACACACTCTATGTCGCTTCATTATACCATGATAAGCTCTGAAAATAATAAGCTCGTTTTTGCTGGCAACTTAGCTCATTTTCCGGTCGAGACCTCTTCCCACCAGGTTTCAGCCGGAATTTTTGTGTTATACATTAGCGAACCACCAATTTGCGGGGTAGCGATATTGACATGGTTTTCCCTGGCCGCATTACGGGCACGTTGGATCGGTTCGTTCCAACTATGGAGGGAGATGCTAAACACTCCCCAGTGGATTGGCAGCATTATTTCTCCACGCAGGTCGATATGGGCCTGGACCGATTCTTCAGGCAACATGTGCATATCTGCCCAGCTCTCGTTATACTGGCCGCATTCCATTAAAGTTACTGCGAAGGGGCCGAATTGCTCGCCAATTTCCTTAAAGGTATCTGAGTAGCCGCCATCCCCACTGAAGTAGAGCCGGTGCTCCTGGCCGGCAATCACCCAAGACGCCCACAGGGTATTGTTGCGTTTCAGACCGCGGCCGGAGAAATGTCGGGCTGGAGTGGCAATAAAACTTACACCTGCCTGACTCCTGGACTCACCCCACCAATCAAGTTCGTGGATCTTTTCCCGCGGCACCCCCCAAGCACGTAAATGATTGCCCACTCCCAGGGGCACAAAGAACTCTTTCACCCGTGGATGAAGCGTTTTTATCGTTGCCTTATCCAGATGATCATAGTGATCATGAGAGATCACTACAGCGTCAATTGTCGGTAGTGCATCCAACTCCAACGGCAGCTCCCTGTTAAACCGTACCGGGCCAAGAAATGATACCGGCGAAGCCCGGTGACTAAACATCGGATCTGTTAGAATCAAGGAGCGGTCCAACTGAATTAGCACTGTGGAATGCCCCAGCCATGTAATCAGTAATTTCTTTTCCAATTTATTAATAACCTTAAGCTTTGTCTGCTCCGGAGGAGTGACGGGAACTCGCTCTGCCTTGCCGAACAAAAACTCCTTTAAGAGCGGAATACCGCCGCCGGCAGGTCGGGCAAAGTGCGACGGGACTAGGTTTTGAAACCGCCCCTGCTTGTAGTTTGACGAACTTAACTGGCCCATGGTCAAATCTCCTTTGTTGGTATATGGCAATAGATTACCAGATTTCTGGGCCGATATGCAAAACCGAGGCTCGCAAAGGCAAAATTAACGGCGAAGCCCGAAGAGAGCTTCGCCGTTAGCGATATGGGGGTATTTAAGCCACTTAAGCAGGTTGTTCTTCGTCCTTGACCAGGAACCCGATCATCAGTGTGGAAACCAGGGTTCCCACTGCAAAGCAAAGGATATAAAGCGGAATATTGCTGGTCAACGGGACGGTGAAGATACCACCTATGGGTGCTGTTATGGTGAGGCCAAACAAGGAGGCCAGGGCCCCAGCTACAGCAGCACCGGTAATGATGGACGGTAGAACTTGTTTTGGTTTGGCGATGACAAAGGGGATTGCCCCTTCGGCTATATAGCTGGCACCCATGATATAGGCGGCCTTGCCAGCTTCCTTAAGATTGCGGTTAAACTTTTTCGGAAACAGAGTTGTAGCAAGGGCACAACTGGAGCTGATAGTCATACCACTGACTGCTGCTGCGCCCATCACCACTGAAGGGACAGCAGAGCCGTCAGCTGCGGTAAGCGAGGCCACTGAGAACAGATAGGCAGTTTTGTTGATTGGACCACCCATATCCACTGCCAACATACCGCCAATGACTGCGCCCAGAAGCACCGAGTTAACGCCGCTGAGACTTTCCAACCAGCCAGTCAGACCGAGGTTGATCGGCTGAACGACCGCGTTGATGGCAATCATCACACCAGCAGTCAGGCCCAACCCGATTACCGGATAAATAATCAAGGTTTTAGCGCCTTCAAATGTTCTTGGCAATTTCGAAGTAAGATTTTTCAAAGCGAGAATGATATAACCAGCTACAAGGCCACCAATTATTGCGCCAATAAATCCAGATTCTGCCGTGTGCGCCAGCATACCGGCAACCATGCCCGGCAGGATGCCGGGCCGGTCGGCAACGGAATAGGCAATATACGCGGCTAGTATCGGAAGCATCAAGGAAAAGGCAATGCTACCGGTATCCAAAAGCCAGGCAGAAAATGCGTTTGTGGCACCAAATGTCGGTAGATCGGCATTGGGTGCATCAAACAGGAAAGCAAAGGATATCATCATCCCGCCTGCGACGACAAACGGCAGGAAGTAGGAAACACCCGTCATGATGTGGTTATAAAGTTTTGGTTTTCTCATCTTTCTTCCCCCTCAATTTTAGTAAGTCTCCAACTCACCAGCTTCAACTTTCTGGATAATTTTCGCTGCATGCTTAATTGCTTCCCCCACGGAAACTTCTAACATCGGCTTGCCGCGAAACCGCTCTTTGTCAACGGTTGTATCCGCTGCTATGATCACAGCTGTTGCCTCAGCGATATCCGTTTCGGTCAATCTATTTTCTACCCCGCCGGCGCCATTGGTCTCAATTTTTACTTCATAACCCAGTTGCTTCGCCGCCTGCTCCAGACTTTCTGTAGCAAGATAAGTGTGGGCAATTCCCGCCGGGCAAGCTGCTACGCCAATAATTTTTTTCATACATCCACCTCCTCCCTGAAACTAGATTAGGGTGCAGTTTAGATTTTTGATTATTTTAACTCAAGTTTCGCACACCCAAAACCCTGCTGACCTCCTGAAGTAACTAGGTAAGTCAGCATTAAATTGGCCATAAAGCTCCCTAATGTGCTCCTGATTTAGTCTAGCCCTGCTCATGACATATACAGCGAATAGGCTGACCAATAATTGAAGAGCAGCAGTGAATGTTATGTCTTGCAGCTCATCGCA
>VEMY01000063.1 GCA_009711825.1 Bacillota bacterium
GCTTCACAATTGAGGACTACATCAGGAGGATGAAGGAGAAGCAGAGGAAGCACCATGCAAGGAAAGTCGAGCGTGCAAAAGAAAAAGGCCGGGAGTATTACACTCCCGACCGAGTCCGTAAAATGGAATATGCCCAAAGACTTGCAACGACTTAGTTCAAGCCGAAACACATTGGTAAGCCGTATGCCTTAGCAGGGCACGTGCGGTTTGATGAGGGGGTAGCCATGAGAGTGGTTACCCTACTCTATTTTCAACCTACAGAAAAACCAAATTTTTGTCGCATATATAATTAGGGAATTTATTGGGACAGGAATACATATTTTTTCAGCGAATTAAAAAAAGGGGGGGAGGTAGCTATGGAAATGAAAGAGGCACTGATTAAAGAAGCCAAGCAGCTGGGGTTTCCGCTCTGCGGTGTGGCCGCTCCCCGAGCGTTCCTTGATTATCCGGCGGTTAAAAAACCATATTCAAGCGATGGCCAGACTTGGCCCCAACCCTTGGAACTTGCCCCCTGGTGTCAGTCAGTAATTGTCGTCGGTCTGGCCTCTGAAGACAAGTTCCTTGACACGGTGGTTTTCAACAAAAACATACGTGCCCAGTTCTACGATGAAATGATTCAGCATCGCTTGTTTCGGCTTCGGGACTGGGTTTGTGGACAAGGACAAAAGGCAATTGTCACTGACAAACTTGCGTTTAAGCGGGCGGCAGTTTTGGCAGGTATCGGCCTGATGGGCAAAAACACCTTGATTGCCAACCCCGAATACGGTTCGAACTTACGCCTGGGCGTGTTATTGACAGATATGCAACTGTCTGCCGATACGCCACTGGACCCCTTTACACCTGAGTTATGTGGCGATTGTCGCCGATGTTTGGATATTTGTCCTGCCGGTGCCCTGGTGGATTACAAGCTGGACTTTGGCAAATGCCTGGTCCCGGCTCTTGATTTCCCCGGCCGGGAAGACGACCGGGATTTGGCGCGGCAAGTTCAACCGCTTTTGGATGAATGTAGTTATGTAGAATGCAATCTATGTCAGAAGGTGTGTCCGTTATAATCTGATCACGAGTTCTAATGGGGGTTTTAGCTTGAATCGATGGCAGAAGCTGGCAGGCGTGTTCCTAGTCTTGTTAATCGGCCCGCTTGTGATTCCAGTTCCGGCTGCTCGGGGTACTCTACCGGTGGCAGAATTGGCCAGAGCGGAGAGTAATTTTATCGAAGTTGGCGAGTATGATGTGCATTTTACCGAAGCAGGCAGTGGCGACACCAATTTCTTGTTGTTGCACGGATTGGGCGCTAATGCTTTCTCGTGGCGGCCGGTCACTGCTACCCTGGCGGAAGTGGGGACCGTTATCGCTTTTGACCGTCCCGGTTTTGGCCTCACAGAGCGACCGTTAAGCTGGGAGGGTGAAAACCCGTACAGTCTGGCGGGCCAAGTGGAGTTGGCGCTTGCTTTGCTGGATAAGTTGGAGCTGGATTCTGCGATTCTCGTCGCCCACTCTGCAGGCGCCCAGGTGGCATTGAGCTTGGCTCTCGAGCATCCGGAACGGGTTGAGGGTTTGGTGCTGGTGGCGCCAACTGTTGACACCGCTGGCGCTCCCGGCTGGTTGCGGCCGCTTCTGAACCTGCCCCAGATTAGACGCCTGGGGCCGCTACTGGTCCAGGCGCTTGCCCCCGACAACGGTGTCCCCGAACCGGGTATTGAGGCTGCCGCGGATGATTTTGGCATGCTGGGCGCCACGGCGGAGGATGCTGATGTCCCGTCGGTGTCGGCAGAAAACTGGGACCGGGGGCTGTGGGAATATACATTGGCAAGCAAAGAACATGATTTGGCCCACCGGCTTACTGATTTGGCGGTGCCGGTGCTGGTTGTGGCCGGCGACCAGGACGAGGTTGTCCCGCCGGAAGCGAGTATTTGTCTGGCCCATGAACTGGACGCCAACCTGATTGTTCTACAGGGCATCGGACATCAACCCCACGCCGAAGACCCGGCAACTTTTGTGGAGGCCGTGCTCCGCTGGGGAGGATTTGGGGAATAAACAAAAGCGCCTGCGGGCGCTTTTGTCGTTACGGTTTGATTACTCGTTCTAGGCCGGGCTGGTGGCGCTTGCCCAGCTTTTTTTTGAGCTTGCGATCTTGCTTGGAAAGGAGGACGATATCCAAATCATAGTCCTCTCCCGGATAGAGTTCTTCCCTGGTTTGTTCTAGCCTCACTCGGCGGGCGGGGATGCGCTCCCGTTCGCCTTGGACAAGAATTGTCAACACACCCTTGCCATTAGGCGGTTCTGCGACTATTCCGGATATGCCCCGGGCAGGGATGTGTACCCGGTCACCGAGGCGTAGTTTTGCAGATTCGTAACTTGTGGAAAGTTTTGTGTTTTTGTTTGCCGGGGGCGCTGTCGGCGCCTGATACTCATCCTCTAGGACAAGGCCCTGACGGCCGCCCCGTTCGCCAATATAATTTCTCGCCCGCTCAAGCACATGGGGGGCAATGCCCAAATTGCCGGCAATCCAGATGCCGTTGGACTGGCCGCCAGTGCCAATCAGCAGGCGGTAGCGGGGTTGCAGGGTTTCGGGGTCGAAATCCATGGCACCATTGAGGAAGCCGGGGTGCTGGTCGGCCAACAGTTTCAAGTCGCCGTAATGGGTGGTGGCCAAAGTGGTGGCGCCCCGATTACATAAATCTTCCAGGATGGATGCGCCCAGGGCCGCCCCTTCTAATGGGTCGGTGCCGGTGCCGATTTCGTCCATGAGTATCAGCGAGCGGGCAGTGGCCCGGTGGAGGATGTCTGCGATATTACCCATATGGGAGGAGAAGGTGGAAAGGGAATGTTCCAGGCTCTGGCCGTCGCCGATGTCGGCGAGGATTTGGTCAAAGACCGGTAAGTTGCTTGTCGGCGCCGCCGGGATGTGTAGGCCGGATTGATGCATGGCCGCCAGCAGTCCGACGGTTTTCAGGGTCACGGTCTTGCCGCCGGTGTTGGGGCCGGTGATTAACAGCGTCCGCGCCGGGAGTTTTAGCTCCAGGTTGAGGGGCACTGCTTCCTCGGCCGGGAGCAGAGGATGGCGGGCATCGGCAAGCCGGAGGCTGCCCGCTTCACCGGACTCTGCTCTGGCTGCGTTGAGGGCGCGGCTGAACTTTCCCTTGGCCATGACCAGGTCCAGGGCGGCCATGGTTTCAATATTGATCTTAAGTGCCGGGAGCTGATTGAAGGCTTCGCCGCTGAGCATGGCCAGCACCTGATATTCTTCCTCTTCTTCCTGACCCCGGAGGATGTTGAGCTGATTGGTGAGGTTGCGGATTGAGGCCGGCTCGATGAAGAGGGTGGCGCCGCTGCCGGAGCTTGCCACCACATAGCCCTGAACTTTGTTTTTGTGTTCGGACCGCACCGGCAGCACATAGCGGCCGTCCCGTTGGCTGACATAGCCATCCTGAAGATATTGATTCCAGGCCGAGAGCATTATTCTGTGGAGACTTGCCTCAATTTTTGCCTCGGTATTGCGCAGCGACTGGCGGATTTTTTTCAGGCGAGCACTGGCCTGGTCGCTGACCCGGCTGCCCTCGATGCTCAGCTCCACCAGCTCTTCAAAATCTGGAAGTGGCGTCAGGGAGCGGCTGTACGTTGCCAGAAGCGGGGCGATTGATTCTTTGGTGAGCAAATAATCCCGGGTCCGGCGGCAGCCGCGCAAGAGGTCGGCCAGGGCCAGCAACTCGCCGGCGGAGAGCACCGCTCCCCGGGCCAGCCGCTCGATAGATTCGCTGATATCTGAGAGTCCGTGCAAGGGGACATTGCCGCCCTGGTCCAGCAGGCGGCGGGCTTGGTCGGTTTCGTCCAACAGGGCGTTGACCCGGCGCGGGTCGGCGGCGGGTGTCAGCTCCAGGGCGAGGCGGCTGCCAAGCTTGCTGGTGGCGTGCTCGGCCAGCAGGTTGATAATCCTGTTATATTCCAAAGTTGCAAGTGTTTTTTTCACTACTCTGAACCTCCTTAAAATAAAAGGGAGCAACCCAAATCAAACAGGGCTGCTCCCAACAAAAAACCGCAGACCAAATGGTCCACGGCATGCGGGCATACAGATACTGTGGATATCGGTTCTTTACCTGGTCATCTGGAAAACCAAAATTAAGCCTAGCAAGAGGCCGGATCCAGATGATATAAAATTACTGCCAGTTAAAGAACCAAATCACTCAAAAAAATCACTCCTGCGTTAATAATAGCGCGCTTGCCAGGATTAGTCAAGTCGCGTCAGCATTTGTTGGATTTCGTGATCAGAAACCTGGTGGAAATCCTGATAATAATCGCTGACGGCGATAAAGCCCAGCGGGGTTTCCAGGGCGAGGGTGAAGTCGGCCTGATCTTCCAGGAGGGAGATTGCTTCCACCGATGCCACCGGCACTGCGATACCCACCGGATTTGCGCCGGCTTCCCGCAGGGCATGGACAGCTGCGGTTAAGGTGGCGCCGGTGGCGGCGCCGTCATCGGTCAACAACACCCCTTTGTTTTTCAAATCCTCCAGCTCTACCTGGTGTCCATAACGATCGCTAAGCTCGGCCAGTTTCAGCCGCGCCTCTCTTTCCATCGCCTCCGCCTCGGTGGAATCATAGCGGTCAGCCAGTTGCTGATGCACCCAGCTCGATGCATCGGTGACAGCTCCCAAGGCAACCTCCGGATTTGCAGCGTCTGCCAGTTTACGAACATTGATTAGCTTGAACGGACAGTTCAGCTGCTTGGCGATCTCCAAGCCGATTTCGATGCCGCCCCGGGGAATGCCCAGTACAATGTCGATGTCGCCGCGGTATTCTGTAACCAGAGACTGCATCTTTTGAGCAGCATCCCGGCGATTTTTAAACACTCAGCGTCAGCTCCTTTCAAATTGATTACGTGGCAGGAAATGTGAAACCTGTCGCGAACATAGAAACGAGTATGTTATTTTTTATCGTAATTATTATGTTACGACTTTTAGGAGGCAGGTACAGTGTTAAGGCGTATGCAGGATTTCCTGGGGCGAATGCATCCGGTGCGGGCGCCAGAGTACAAATCGGTTTTCAGGCAGTACCTGGAAATGCTCTGGCTGGCGCTACGGTATCGACTCTCACCAATTGAATATTATCTTTACCGGTTGGGACGCAAGGATGCAAGCCTGGCGAGCCTCTCTGATTATATAATATCTGCTGAAGCCGCCAAAAGAATTCGTCCGCGTCTAAATCCCCGGATGTGGGAGGTCGTTCTTCGAAATAAAGTCTTGTTCAACAGCCACATGCGGGCGCAGGGCTTGCCGGTGGCGAAGTTATATGGAGTGTTCCACCCCGGTTTCGGCTACACAGCGGAAGGCGGAAACCTGCGGAATATTGATGAGCTTGCGGCCCTGCTTCAAGAATTTGGACGCTTGGTATTAAAACCCCTGGACGGATTGAAGGGCCAGGGGGTGTTTATATTAGACGCTGCCGAGGGCGACAAATTGTCGACGGCACAAGCAGCGGCCCTCAACCAGGGCAACGGGTGGATTGTGGAACAGCATCTGAGGAATGAGCCGGTGCTCGCTCGCTTCAATCCTGATACGCTCAATACATGCCGGGTGGTCACCTTTTTGGATAATCAGGGAGACAGTTCGATATTGTTTGCCGTTGCCCGTTTTGGACGCCGCAAGCAACAGGTTGACAGCATGAGTACGGGCGCGGTTTCGGTTCATATCGATGTGGAAACCGGCGCCTTGGGGCAAGGAGTGATGTATCCCCAGTTCGGCGGCTGGTGTGAGCGGCATCCCGACAGCGGGCTTGAGTTTGCCGGCACAGTTATTCCCCAGTGGACTGAGCTTTTGGATGTTGTTCGGCGGGCAGCCCGTTCATTGCCATGGTGCCCTGCTATCGGCTGGGATGTGGCCGTGACTACCGAGGGGCCGGTGCTGGTGGAGGGTAACGGCCAATGGAATGTGATGACGGGCCAGGCCTTTACCGGCGGACTGCTTACCGGTACGCTGCGTCAGGAACTTAATCACCTCGGAGTTGGTAAAGGTGCATAATTACCGAAATTTGTCATAGTCTAAAGGGGGGGATAGGACATCCCCTCCTTTTTGACAACGGAGGTAATGATATGCGCGTATTGAACTTCTTTAGCCGTATGCACCCGGTTTCCGAACCGGGATATAAGCCGGTGGCCCGCCAGTACTGGGAAATGCTGTGGCTGGCCGCGCGGCACCGGTTGTCGCCTACAGAGTATTATCTTTACCAATTGGGGCGTCGGGACATGAATTTCCGCCAGCTGCGGGATTATATCATAACGGCCTTCGCGGTCAAGAAGCTGCGGCCGCGCTTAAATCCGCGGATGTGGGAAGTTGTGTTACGGAATAAAGCCCTATTTCACAGTCATATGAGTCAAAAAGGACTGCCGGTGGCGAAATTATACGGGATTTTCCATCCCGGGTTTGGCAATGACAATGCTGGCAATCCTCTGCACACACCAGAACAATTGCACCCCCTGGTTGAGCAGAGGGGGTGTGTGGTTTTGAAGCCGCTGGGCGGGTTGAAGGGGCAGCAGATTATGGTGCTCCGGGCAGGAGAGCAGTTGACGCCGGAACAAAAGCAGTCCTTGCTCGCCGGCGCCGGCTTTTTGGTGGAGGAGCATTTGCAAAATGTTCCGGAACTGGCGCAGATCAACCCTGATTCGCTCAATACCTGCCGGGTCGTTACATTTCTCGGCAGTGACGGGCAGGTGCAAATTCTCTTTGCCACCGCCCGGTTTGGGCGTAAAGGTCAGAATACCGATAACTGGAGCGCGGGCGGGATCGCGGCCGGTGTCGATGTGAATAGCGGCCGATTGGGGCCCGGGCTGCTCTTACCCCAGTTTGGCGGCGGTTGGCATCAACGCCATCCCGATTCCGGCATCTGCTTTACAGAAACTGTTATCCCTGACTGGCAGGCGGTGCGGGAATTGGCGGAGAAGGCGGCCCTGTCCTTGCCATGGTGTCGGGCAATTGGCTGGGATATTGCCGTCACGCCTGGGGGGGCGGTGCTGGTGGAAGGCAATGGCCAGTGGAACCCGGCCCTGGGCCAGGCCTTTGTCGGCGGACTGCTGACCCCAGAACTGCGCCGCGAACTGACTGCTTGCGGTTTGCGGTTTCCAGCGTAACAGGCCTCCGGGTCTGTTTTTATTTTGCAAAACGATGACATTTGTAAGGCGGGCAGGGATTTCTAAGGTCGGTGTCAAAAGAAAAGGAAAATACATACATACGGGAGGCGTAATTATGACTGACCCACGCATAGAGAAACTGGCCAAATTACTGGTCAACTATTCTCTGGGAATTGAGAAGGGCCAACACCTGATGATTCGGAGCACTGCGTTAGCCGAACCGCTGGTGGAGGCGGTTTACAAGCAAGCGATTCTGGCCGGGGCCCATGTAAGCACTAATATTGGGCTGGCGAATTTGCAGGAGATTTTTTATAAGCATGCCAGCGACGAGCAGCTGGAATATCTCCAACCACTGCAGGAGTTTGTTACCGAAAATTTTGATGCTTTCCTGGCCATCGGCGCTGATTTTAATACCAAGGCCCTGGCCGGCGTCGATCCGGCGCGAATAGCCAAAAACCGCAAGGCCACGGCCAAAAACCAAACCCGGTTCATGGAGCGGGCCGCTAAAGGTGAATTGCGCTGGTGCTATACCGAGTTTCCCACCCATGCCAGCGCCCAGGAGGCGGGACTTTCCCTCAGCGAGTTTAGCGAGTTTGTAGTTGGCGCCGGCCTCTTGCACCTGGATAACCCGGTAAGCGAATGGCAGCGAATCGACCAGGAACAGGAAAAGATTTGCCGCTGGCTGGAAGCCAAATCCCGTTTGCGGATAGTCTCGACCGATACCGATATTTCCATGTCCATCGCCGACCGCAAATGGATCAATTGCAGCGGCCGTGAGAACTTCCCCGACGGCGAGATTTTCACCGGTCCGGTGGAGGACACTGTCAACGGACATATCCGCTTCAGCTTCCCAGGTATTTATGCCGGCAAAGAAATCGAAGACATCCGCCTGGAGTTTAAAGACGGCAAAGTGGTAAATGCCAGCGCCGCCAAGGGAGAAGATTTGCTCCACGCCCTGTTGGACACCGACGAAGGCGCCCGTTATGTGGGCGAAGTCGCTGTTGGCACCAACTTCGGCATCCAGCGTTTCAGCCGCAACATGCTATTTGACGAAAAAATCGGCGGTACTGTGCACTTGGCAATCGGCGCCTCCTACCCGGAAAGCGGCGGCAAGAATGAGTCCGGCATCCACTGGGATATGCTCTGCGACATGCGCACTGGCGGCGAAATCTACGCCGATGACGAGCTGATTTACAAAGATGGTAAATTCACCATCCAACCTTAGGTCACCAGTGACGTTTCCCGCTGGCTGTGGCAAAGTGGTCACTGGTGTGGCAAATGACACAGTTGAAAATGAAGAACCGGCGTTTAGGCGCCGGTTTTTTTGTGGCATGGATTTTGCGATTATGAATGGGTGACCGGTAGAGAGGATGAATTAAAAATGAAAATTTTGTTTTCAATAGCAGGTTTTGATATTTATTTCTTTGGGTTGATGACTGGACTTGGCGTTTTGGCCGCTTACTGGCTGGTGCAAAGAGAAGCGGGACGACGGGACCTTGACGCCGAGAAGGTCACCACCGTCGGCCTGTACACCGTGCTGGGGGGGATTGTCGGCGCCCGCTTGGCGTTTATACTCTTTTACAGCCCCGGTTATTACCTGGCAAACCCGCTGGAAGTCTTTGCCGTTCATCACGGCGGGCTTTCAATCCATGGCGGCCTGCTTGGCGGCCTGCTTGTCGGTGGTCTGCTGGTCCGGAAACACAAACTGCCTTTCTGGCGTCTGGCGGATATATTCGCGCCGGCGTTGATTCTTGCCCAGGCAGTGGGGCGGATTGGCTGTGATGTTTTTGGCCGGCCGACCAGCGTGCCCTGGGCCATGCCCTTTGGTGGGCAGTTACTGCATCCCGTGCAGATCTATGAGTTCTTGCTGAATATGGCGTTATTTGCCTGGCTGTGGCGGCGTCGGAACAGTACACAGCTCCAGGGTCAGTTATTTCTCGAATACTTCGCCGGTTTTATGATCATTCGGGGAATCGTCGAGTTATTCCGGGTAAACCCCACTGTTTTTGGTTTCTTAAGTGTGTCCCATCTGTTGAGTATCGTTGGTTTGTTGGCGGTGGCGGCGGTCCACTTTTTGCTGCCCCGACCGGCGAATTTGCCCCGCTCTGGCAATGGGGACAAGTTGATCTGGTGGGGATGGCTGGCGTTATTGGTCAGCGGACCGGTTATTTATTATCTTGTGCACTTGGTGCTCTAGGGGGAGATTGATTTGAACAATATAGTGCGCCCGCTACGGGTTCTACTGGTAAGTTTTGCATTGCTTGGCTATCAGGTCGGTCTCACCCGTTATTTCTCCGCTGTGTTTTTGTATCATTACGCGTTCCTTATCACCTCGACGGCGATTCTCGCCATGGGCCTGGGTAGTTTCTGGGCTCTGCGCAAGAAGGCAGTGGGTGGAGATGTGGAACGACCAGAAAAGTTGCCCTGGTTTTTGGCCTTGGCAACGCTGATGTTTTTTGGCCTTCCTTTCATTCCCGGGTTTGTTCCCTATCTGATTGGCGCGGGACTGCCGTTTTTCGCTGCCGGCATCTGGTTTGCCCGGCTTTATGCCGCACATCACAGGCAGACAGCATATCTTTATTTCGCTGATCTCGCCGGTGCAGCCATCGCCGCCGGGCTGGCCCTCACGGTTATCGATGCCTTGAGCGTGTTTGCCATTTTCGCGTTGGCAACTGCCGCGGCAGCGGCAGCAGCTTTGCCTGCCTCCAGACGTGTAAACAGTGCTTTGGTTGCCGGACTGTTGTTGGTGGCGGTCATCACCACCACGTTTTGGGGCCCAGAGATCGACCGCAATGCGCCGGCAGTACAGGGCACACCCAATTCGGCCCTGCTACGCTCAGGCGGCGAGCTGTTGTTCAGCGCCTGGGATTCCTTTGCCCGCACCGATGTTTTCGCGGTCCCCAACCGGGAAAATGAGCTAATGGTCAGTATCGACGGCGGTTCACTTTCGGGGATGTGGCGCTATGATGGTACTCCCGAAAGCGTGGCATGGGGCGAGGAGTACATTGGTTATCTGCCCCTGGCCCTGGGGGCGCGGGAGCGGGTGCTGGTGATGGGCCCGGGGGGCGGCCGGGATGTACATCTCGCCCTGTTGGCCGGGCACAGGCAGGTGACAGGAGTGGAGATAAATCGTGGCAGCATTGAGGCCGTAGAACAGCTGGCCGATTTTGCCGGCGGTATTTATCAGCGGCCGGAGGTAGAGATTGTCGCCGGGGACGGCAGAAGCTATGTCCGTTCTTCCCAGGATAAATATGATGTCATCTATCTCTCCCAGGTGATGGCCCAATCTGCTGATGCCGCCGGCTATGCCCTGGCTGAGAATTATATCTACACCAAAGAAGCTTTCCACGATTATTTTGATAAGTTGGCGCCGGGCGGTTACTTGGGCTTTATCACCCATGACGAAGCAGATTTGTTAAAACTGATTACAACTGCGGCCGAGGTGCTAGCGGAGCGGGGAGTGTCGGAAAGCCAGTTGGACAGACATTTGGCCATTGCCTTTTCTCCCCAGCCCGGCCACGGCGATATTCCCAACCCGGCTTTGCTTGTTAAGCCGGAGCCGCTGACGGCAGTTGAGGCGGAGGCGTTTACCGATGTCGCCATTGAACACGGTCACACCATTTTACACGTGCCGGGCATGCCGGGAACTGTGGTCACGGCAATCGCCCAGGGCGAGGTGACGATTAGTGAGCTGGTGGCCGATGCCCCGTATGATATCCGTCCTGCCACTGATCTGCGCCCCTTCTTTTACAAGTTGGAACGGGGGATTCCAGCGATGTTGATCCTTCTCTTGTTTGTCAGTGGTTTGGTGGCGACAATTTTCTTCAGTACCCGGCGGACAAAAACAAATGCTTCCGTTAAGGGCTGGTTTGCCCTCCTGGGGGCCGCGTTTATGTTGGTGGAGGTGCCGCTCCTGCAATACTACACCTTGTTTATGGGCCATCCTTCCCGCAGCTTTACCGTGGTGCTGGCAGCGCTCTTACTAAGCGCCGGCCTGGGCAGCGCCCTTTCTGGTCGCTTGCGTTCCCGCCGCAACTTGCTCTATGTTCTGCCGCTGCTGCTTGTTCTCTATCCTTGGCTGCTCCCACAAGCCTTCAGTTGGTTTGCAGGTGCCGGTCTGGCGCTGCGAGTTGCCGTCACTTTCTTGAGTATTTTGCCTGTTGGCGTGTTCTTGGGAGTTCTCTTTCCCCTGAGTTTGGCGGCAATGGGTGAGCAGGGACGGGAGGAAAGTATACCTCTTGCCTGGGCGCTGAATGGAGTTATGTCGGTGGCAGGCGCAACTCTGGCAACTGTGCTGGCAATGCATTGGGGGTTCGCGGTAACCCTGTATCTGGGCGCGGCCCTGTATTTGCTGCTGATTCGCGGCCTTGGTCAGGTGATTCTGCAGGAGTAATCATTTTTTCGAAGGAGGTTAGACTATGCGCAAATGGCCCCTGATTTTACTAAGCGCAGCTTTGGTTTTGCTGTTTGTCCTTGGGTATAATCTGAGTTTCCGCTACTTTGGCCTTGGCGCGCCCACCATCTGCGGCACAGGTTGGCCCGGCCTGGCCCGCTTCACACTTTTGGCGCTGCCGTTGGCGGCATCTGCGTATCTAATCTATCGGTTGTGGAGCCGAAACCCCAGACCGTCCTGACAATTCCCGGTTATTCAGGTTATAATAGGCGAAAGGAAGGAGTGACCGGTATGGCGGCGAGAAAAAAAGATTTGTTGGCGCTGATTGTGATGCTGGTGGTTATAACAGGCCTGCACTATTTCACTGCCCATTACCGGTTGCAACTCCATGAATTTTATCGGCGGTTATACTATGTGCCGATAATCTACGCGGCTTTTCGCTTTCGGTTTCAGGGCGGGCTTGTGACATCCCTAATTGTCGCTTTGCTCTATGCGCCCCATCTCCTCCTGTATGTGGGCGCCCTGGACCTGGCGGCCCTGAATCAGGTGATGGAAATAATCCTCTTCATGACCATTGGCGTAATCACCGGTGTGTTGGTGGAGCATCAACATCGACATCAACACATGGTCACCCGCCAACTTGAGCAAATTACCGCTTTGGAAAATTACACTCATAATATTTTGGAAAGTATGGTCACAGGCGTGGCGGCTTTTGATCCCGAACTGCGTCTGATGCGGGTAAACCAGCGTCTCACCGAGCTTTTGGGTTGGGACGAATCGGCCTGTGGGCAGAGGGCAGAGCACTTGGCCACAGGTCTTGGAGATTTGCCGGACCGCTTGCAGGCGGTTCTGAAGACCGGCCATGCTATTTCCGGACTGGAGACAGAGTACTCCCATCCCGACAAAGAAGAAGAGGCGTTGCCGCTGCGCCTGCACATTCTCCCCCTGCGCTCAGTGGAGCAGAAAATCATTGGCGTTCTGTTGGTGGCCGAGGATATGCGAGATATCCGGGACTTGGAACGTCAGGTGCGCCGGGCCGACCGTCTGGCGGCAACCGGGGTGCTGGCCGCCGGGATTGCCCACGAAATCCGCAATCCCCTGGGGATTATCAAGACGATTGCCCAGACGATGCGATCAAAGCGGCAGGTGGACGGAGTGGAAAAAGAAGGTCTGGCAATTATTGAAGCGGAAGTGAACCGAGCCAGCGGCGTAATTGGCGAGTTGATGGATTTTGCCCGGCCTGTGCCCAATACCAGTGCAATCTTCAATTTCAGCGCCCTGGCGGAGGAGGTTGTGACCCTGACAGAACGCTATGCCGCGCAAAACAAGATCGAGCTCTTGCTGAGCGGAGACGCGGATCTAAAGGTGGACGGCGACCGGGAAAAACTGAAACAGGCGCTGGTAAATCTTATTTTTAACGCAATCGAAGCGCAACCGGACGGTGGCACAGTGGTTTTGCGTCTGGAGCGGACAAAGGAAGGCGTTGGGGTCAGTGTCGCCGATGCGGGCCCCGGTGTGGCGCCTGGAAACCGGGAGCGGATCTTTGATCCCTTTTACACAACCCGTGAACAGGGGACCGGCCTCGGTTTGACTTTGGTGCACCGGATTGTCACGGATCACGGCGGCACGTTAGAGGTTGGCGACAGTCCGGAAGGTGGCGCGATGTTTACAATTAAGCTGCCGGGAGGTGATGGCGATGGCGACGATTCTCGTAATTGATGATGAAAAGAATATGCGCTGGGCCCTTTCCCAGGCCTTGAGCGCAGACGGCCATAGGGTGCTCACTGCCGACGACGGCCGGGACGGCCTGGAGCAGTATGCAGAGCATCAGCCGGATTTGGTGGTCCTGGATGTAAAGATGCCGGGGTTAAACGGCATGGAAGTCTTGAAAAAGCTTAAGGAACTAGACAAAACGTTGCCGGTCCTGATGATTACCGCCCACGGCACCATTGATAACGCCATTGAGGCGATGAAAATCGGCGCCGATGACTATATAACCAAACCCTTCGAGCTGGAAACTGTGCGGGCGACAATTGCCAGGACCCTGAAGCTGGCCAGTCTGACCCGGGAAGTTGGCCTGCTGCGTCAGGAAATGCAGGCAGCTGATATTATCGGCGAGAGTCCGCAGTTTATGGCTGTGATGGAGCTGGTGGCAAAAGTTGCGCCTAGCCCGGCTACAGTGCTGATTGAGGGCGAGAGCGGTACCGGCAAGGAGCTGGTGGCCAAGGCAATCCATCGTCAAAGCCCGCGCAGTGAGGGACCGTTTATTGGTGTGAACTGCGGGGCGCTGCCAGAAAACCTCTTGGAGAGCGAGCTTTTTGGGCATGAAAAGGGCGCCTTTACCGGCGCCGTCAACCGCAAGCCGGGCCGCTTTGAGCGGGCCGACGGCGGCACTTTGTTTTTGGATGAGGTGGGCGAATTACCGCCGGCCACCCAGGTGCGCTTACTGCGGGTGTTGCAGGAGCGAGAGTTGGAACGGGTGGGCGGCACCGAGACCATCCCGGTGAATGTGCGGGTGGTGACGGCCACCAACCGCAACTTGGCGGAGATGGTTGCTGCCGGCGAGTTCCGTGAGGACTTGTTTTACCGCTTAAATGTGGTGCCGATTCATGTGCCGCCGCTGCGGGAGCGGAAAGCGGATATCCCTTTGCTCACCGAGCATTTTATAGGTAAATATTGCGCCGAGTTGGGCAAACCAGCTTTGAAAGTGACTGACGAGGTTTTAGCTGTTTTCTCAGGTTATCGCTGGCCGGGAAATATCCGGGAGCTGGAGAATGTGCTGGAGCGGGCGGTGATCCTCGCTGGCGGTTCGGAGCTGAGTACTGATTTATTGCCACAAGAGTTGTTCGCCCGGAAAGCGGCGGTCCACGCCGACTTTGAGCTGCCCGAGCAGGGCGTAAATCTGGAAGAGTTGGAAAAAAGTTTGTTGGTTCAGGCCTTACAGAAGACAGACGGCAACAAGACCAGGGCTGCGAATCTATTGGGCATCAGCCGTCATACACTGCTCTATCGTTTGAGCAAATATGATTTAAAGGATGATTAGCATGTTTAAATGGTTAAAAAAGATGCTGGAAAAACTGGCTGCGGAAAATTCCAAGGAGATGGGGAACAAGCGCCTCGACTGCTGTGATTTGAACCAGCAAGATAATAATAGTGGCCAGAAGAAAGGCTGACAGCGAGACCATTCGTCGGCGCTACGACCGGGTCGCTTTCCTCTATGACTTGGTGGAGAGTCCGATGGAAGCAATGGGTATGGCCAAGTGGCGAGAAAAACTATGGCAGCGGGCCCGGGGTCGAGTGCTGGAAATAGGCGTCGGTACAGGGAAGAATATGGCCTGGTATCCGCCGGATGCTGAAGTAACGGCGATTGATCTCAGTCCGAAGATGCTCGCCCGGGCTCGTCGTCGGGCCGAACGGGATGGGATTGATGTGAGCTTGTTGGAGATGGATGTTGAAAAACTGGGTTTTACGGATAATTATTTCGATACAGTGATTGCCACCTGTGTGTTTTGCTCTGTGCCAGATCCGGTTCGGGGCTTGAAGGAGGTGGCCAGGGTTTGCAAGCCCGACGGTCAGGTTTTGCTCCTGGAGCATGTGCGCAGTAGCGGCGCGCTCCTCGGGCCACTGATGGATTTGCTTAACCCGCTGATAGTTCGTCTCTATGGTGCCAATATCAACCGGCCGACAGCGGACAATATTCGCATGGCAGGCTTGAAAATCATCAACGAAACAAATTTCAGCCGGGACATTGTCAAAGAGTTCATTGCCACAGTATAAAGTAACCGGCCAACGGGTACGTTTCCCGGTGGCCGGTTACTTAAATTCCTGTTTGTAAGCTTCGACGAACTGGCCCAGGGCATGTTTTTGCACTTCCATGGCATCAGCCCATTCCGCCAGCAGACGACAGCCCAGAGGCGTAATTTTATAATAGCGCTTGGCTGGCCCCGCTTCGCCGGGATGCCACTCAGATGTTACATAACCCTCTTCCTCCATTCGGCGGAGGTTGCGGTAGAGGGCGGCGGTGTCAGGCTCGGCGTTGAAGCCAAAATCCCGGAGATCCTCCAGAAGCTGGTAGCCGTACGATGGACGCCGCCGCAGGCTGAGCAGCAGGCAGGGCTCGATGAACCGGTGCACCCGGCGGGGACAACGGCAGGTAATACAGTTCTTGGTCGATGTCATATTATTCCCCCCACCCGATTGTAAGCTACCATTTCCGAGTTGTCAAAAGCATTCAGCCAATATCTGCCGGGGATAGAAACCCGGTCGTTGCTGACACTATTAACCGGGCGGATGTTAGCGACTGTCGCGGCGGAGACAAACAAACGAACTGCACCCGCAACCGGTGATGACGTCGTGAAACTTCTGTCCTCCGGACAAGGGACCTGTCCCCTTGTCCGGTTATTTATTTGTCAGTTTGCGGAGCAGGATTTTCAGTTCGTCGGCAATACGGACAGAGGGACAGGTTCCTTGTCCGTAAGCTGCAGATAAGATGGCGAAATCTATACAGTTATTGACTGCGAAGGTTAATTGTATTACAAATTTACCCAAATGCTCAAGGATATTTCCGGACTGGAAACAAGGGGAGCAATCTTATGGTAAACAAAACTCAAATGCTAAAAGGGAGTCTTGAAGGATGTGTCCTCAAAAATCTCAGCGACACACCGTGTTATTCTCATGAACTGTGCGCTCTTCTCCAACAACAAGGGTTTAAAAGTATCAGCATCGGAACGCAGGGAAATGAGTAATTATAAAAAATTAAGGGCTGCCAGCAAAATAAATTGGTTTCCATTTACCAATACAGGGTTTTCTTGAACATCATCTAATTTAGATGAGAATCTGGCGAACGATGCGAGATAATCGTTGGTCCAACCAGTACATTACAAAAATAAGGCAATATGCGGTATAATGTGAATGTAGAAGTCTATAGGTTAATCATTGAAAGGCAAGTTTCGCTTATTTAGCATGATAAAGTGGAGGTGCAGATTATGGAGAAACGGGTACAGGAACAACTAGATATCATCAAAGAAATCATAATCAATACCGTGCCTGTTGAACAGATTTTTTTGTTTGGATCCCACGCGAATGGTATGTCACATGCTGAATCAGACCTCGATATATATGTTGTGATATCAGAAGATGCAGATATCCGAGAGATTGACGCAATTAAGTTAATCTATAGGGCGATTAGAGATAAAAAAGCAATGCCAGTGGATGTGGTGGTCAGTAAAAAGAATAAATTTGATCAGCGTAAATTAGCTCCTACCATTGAACGTGAAGTCGTTCAGGAGGGGATGGTGCTGTATGGATAATGTAGCACAGGCCCAGCAATGGCAAAGGTTTGCTGCCATGGACCTAAAAAGTGCGGAATATCTTCTCAACATGCATCCTGTTCCGGTTGAGGTAATCTGTTATCACTGTCAGCAATCTGCGGAAAAATACCTCAAGGGCTATCTCGTCCTCAATGGTATAAACCCTCCTAAAACACATGATTTAGATGAATTGTGCAAGAACTGTGGTAGCCTATTAGATGATTTTGCTGATATAGCTGATCATTGTTCTGATCTTAATGCTTATGGTATACAGCCCAGATATCCGATGGAAGTGTCGTTGTCAGAAACAGACATGATGCAGGCGCTGAACAGTGCGCGAGCAATCCAAAACCTCGTTCTAAATGTCGCACAAGAAATGGTTCATGAATTTAGAGAGTAGTAACATAATAGTTTGAAAGATGTTAAGCGACCAGAGCGAAAGTTCTTTGGTCGCTTAAATAATGCTCGATTATTTATTTGTCAGTTTGCGCACCAGGATTTTCAGTTCGTCTGCAACGGTGCCGACTACTATTTGCAGGGCCTCGTCTTTGCCCACCACCGGCGCCAGTTGCTCCAGGTGTGCGCGGTCCACTTTGGCGCTGTCCTGGACCGTCACCCGTAGTCGGGTGAGGCAGGAATTGATTTTGACCAGGTTTTCGGCGCCACCCAGGTCGGCGATTATTTTTTGGGCGGTCTCGTGATCGGCCTTGATGTCTGCCTGGGTTTCGGTTGCCAGGCGGCCGGGGGTGGCGAGGTTTAACTTCTTGATCAGCCAGGTGAAGAGTAGGTAATAAATAAGTCCGTAGGCAATGCCCAGGGGCAAGAGCAGCCAGGGCCGCTCAGCAAGATGCAGGTTGAGGACATACTCCAGTATCCCCGCCGAGGAGCCAAAGCCGTGGCGGAAGCCCAGCAGCTGCCCGAGCCAGAAGGCCGACCCGGTGAGCAGGACATGGACACCATAGAGCAATGGCGCGGTAAACAGAAACGCGAATTCCACCGGCTCGGTGATGCCGGTGAGGATGCTGGTAGCCGCAGCGGCAATCAGCAGTCCCTTGACCTTGAGGCGCTGGGTGGGCCGGGCGGCCCGGTACATGGCGAGGCAGGCGGCCGGGAGGGCAAAGAGCTTGATTGGATAGGCGCCGGCGAGGAAAAATCCTGCGGCCGGGTCGCCGGCGAGAAAGCGGAAGACTTCCCCCCGGACCAAGACGCCGCTGATGGTCTCGAACTCGCCCATCACCGCCAGGACAAAGGCATTGAGCACATGGTGCATACCGATGGGCAAGAGCAGCCGTTCCAACGCGCCGTAGATGCCAATGCCGATGCCGCCGGCAGACTGAATCCACTGACCGGCAGCCTGAATGCCCGAATCAAGAATGGGCCAAATTAGCGCCAAGGCGCCGCCCACCAGTACACTGGCCAGGGCGGCGATGATTGGCACAAACCGCCGGCCGCCAAAAAAGCTCAGCCAGGGATGAAGGCGGATCGTATGGAAGCGGTTGTAGAGCAGGGCCGCAGTGAGGGCGGCGGCGATGCCCGCCAGTATCCCCATCTCGGCCTCGATGCCGGCAATGCCGGTGATGATTACATAACTGATGACAGCGGTAAACCCGGCGATGCTGGCGTCGTCGGCGAGACCGATGGCAAGGCCGACGGCAAAGATTAAGCCGATGTTTTCAATGATAAAGGCGCCAGCGCCATCCAAGGCGCCCCCTGTTACGGCAAAGACCTGATGGACTGCCTCCAGCTCCAGGAGCAAATTACCCAGCGCCAGCAGTAAGGCAGCGGCCGGCAAAACAGCTATCGGTGTCATGGCAGCGGAACCGAACTTCTGCATTCCCTTGGCCATAGCAAAAACCCTCCCCACAATCATTTTCTGTATTAATTGTCTGTTGGGAGGGTAATTCCTGCTTTAGACAGGACCAAAGCAGGGAAAAATGATAAAATGATGGAAGCTTGGCCTTAGGATTCCGCCTGCTCTTCGGCTGTGGGCGGCACAAATGTATGGATGTTATGCAGGCTGCGGAAGGCCTCGGCGTAGCGGAAGGGAGAGCCAAAGGCGGTGGTCCGGGCTAGGCGCCGGACCAGCATCTTAGTCATCCTAATTCCGCCCCGCAATTGACTGCGGTGGCTGCAGACCGCCCGGACCTTGATATTGATTACACCACTGATATCCACCAATTGGGAGGCTTTGGCGCTGCCGTAAAGGCAAATCATGGCGTCGGAGTCCAGTTCGCCGGCGGCGTGAACCACCGCCTCACCCAGGGCAATGTGGTCGGGATGTCTGAGCCAGGGATGGTAGTGCAGCGGATCAAAGGCAAAAACCAATTGCGGGTTCTCTTCTTCCCAGATTGATTTCACCCGGGCGAGCAGTTTGTCCTGGTCTTTTAATTCCATATCGGGAAAGTGGAGGAACTTGATATCATCGTAACCGAGGATGCTGCTGGCGAGCTTTTGTTCCCGTTGGCGCCGGGGGGCGAGGTTTTGCATGTTTACCCCCTTTTCGCCGTCGGTGGCGTCAACTACGGTGATGGGACTGCCCAATTGATGGAGGCGGCGCAGGGTGCCGCCGGCCAGCAGTTCCACATCATCGGGATGGGCAGTGAACACCAGCACCCTTTGCCCACCCTGGAGAATGATTCTGCCCGCCTCTTGGGCATCGTTGATTTTGGGCGGCGAAAGTTTACGGGCCTGCCAGAGTACATAGGCGCCACCGGCGGCAACCAATGTGCCGGCGGCCGAAAGCAATATTTTATATTTTCTATCCATGAGCAAACCTCCTCACAACATAGTTTTTCTGTTTGCGGAGGCATTTAATCAGAATTGGTGTCACGTTTTTGTGGTTTGGCGCGTCTATTGAGGGGAAGGGGGGCTGAGTTTGGAATGGAGCCAGGTTGTCCAGAAATTTTGCCAGGGCGATGATGATGCCTATTGCATCATTTATCAGCGCTATTTTGATGATATCTATAATTATGTCTGCTATTCGGTGGGCCACGCCAATGCAGAAGATGTGGCCCAGGAGATCTTCGTCAAGGTCTATAAGGCCCGGGAGCAGTTCCGCGGCGACAGCGAGCTGAAAACCTGGATCTTTGGGATTGCCCGGCGTCAGATCAGTGACTGGTTCCGGCGCCGGCGAATGTTGCCTTCCAATTGGCTTAGCGAGAGCATCCCCGACCTGGCGCCGGGACCGGACGAACGCGTGTATATCAAGGAGCAGGTGCGAGAAGTGCTGGAGCGCTTAGCAAACATGGGCTTCCGCAACCGCTCGATAGTTGTTCTGCGGGTAATGTATAATTTTTCCACCAAGGAAGTCGCAACTATTATGGGCCTCAGCGAGGCCAATGTGCGAACTATCCTTTATCGGAGTCTGAAGGCATTGCGCATCGAAATGAATTCTCAGCTCATGGGAGGTGTCAGGTGAAATGAAGAGGGAAATGAACCGGGAATCCCTGTCGGTGGATTTGCCTCGTTTTCATGCCGAGTATGCCACCCGAGAGCGGATCTTGAAAAATGTTCTTACTCCGCGGCAAAAAAACATCCAGCGCTGGCTGCGACCTGCCTTGGGTTTGACAGCTGCTGTTGTCCTGATACTCCTTTTTGTCTTGCCGCAAACGGGCCCGGAAATTGATCCCCTGAGTCCGGGCCACGTCGCCAACCAGACCGATTTGGCTGCCGCCTGGCAAGCTTTCCGAACAGCGGAGGGCCTCCCGGAGACAGCCCGCTTACTGGACCTGACCCTGCAGGTCAGTCCTGATGGCACAGAGTATGAAATGACAATAGCCGCTGTCCAAGATGACCAGTGGCGCGAGTTTATCCGGGACAGCGCCGGACACTGGCACGCTGAGGGGGGTATCGCCAACTTGCCGCCGTCGCCGCCGGTGTCTGTTCTCGAAACTATCGACAGTTTAACCTTGCTGGCCCTGCTGCCCAACCCAAGAGAGCCGGGAACAATTACCCTGGATTTGAGCGTAATCGGCCAGAACACCTTCGACGAACCGACGTTTTTGCTGGACCCGGCCCGGGATGAGCACGAATTGTCCCTGGAACAGCGGTATATCGAGATTTACGGAGACTATGTCGGGCTCACCGCGCAACAGGCAGAGGCCAGCCTGAATTACCTGGTGACCGCTGAACCCGACAGCTATAAACTACTTGATTTGCGCCGGTTGTTCGCTGTTTTGGAGGAGCGCTTGGATGTGCGGCAAGTATATAGCTTTGAACGGGCCGACGGGATGTGGCGGATCGAGGCGCTGCTACCCCAGGGGCGGTCGCTGATTTGGGCCGAGGGGGAAAGCGAGTTTTTCCTGACGGTGGAATTGCCTGAGGATAAACGGACCAAACCGGATGCAGTGGCAGATATAATCCGCGCCGACACCGGCCTGGAAGTTGTGGATGTGGGTCAGTATGATCGGGGTTTGTGGCCGGTCTCTGTCCTGATCGGCGGTCAAACCCACCTGCTCCAGGTCGCTGACTATGACGGGACAATCGTCTGGCGCAGCAGCGATTTGTTTGGCTACAGCCGGGACGGGGAACGCCTCTGGCATCACGACAACCGCAGGGTATGGGTTTATGATCAGCCAGAATCCCAGACAGTTTACGTTTCCCAGGGGGAGATCAGCGATATCCAGGGCTTAGGTGACTGGCTGCTGGTGGAGGAAATCCGCGGACAGGAGCTGACGCTGACTCTGTTGGACGACGGGGAGGTTGTGGAGCGTTGGAACCTAAGCGAGCCGTTGCTTCAGCGACAGCAGTTCAGCGAGTTTGGCGTCTGGCATCTCCTGACCTATGGCCCCAAAAGCGGCGACTTGATTTGGGGAGAGGAGGCGGCCCTGGAAATCCGTGGGGCCGAGCTTTGGCTGCACACCCGGGGCCAAGAGCAATTGACAGCGAGCTTTGACGGCGATTTGTTAGCTGCTGCCTGGTACAATTCACGGTTGGCGGCAGTTGCGGAACAAACTGACACTGGGGTCACGGTTAAGCTAATATCTGTAAGCTCCAGCCAGTCTGCCCCTTACAATATACTGAGTTTGGAGGCAGACATAGTGCGACTAGCTGAAGCGGAAGGGTTGTTGGTTACCGCAGTCTGCGGTGACAGGGTAGAGGTTCTGCATTGGCAGCAAAGCGGCTCCCAAATTCTTTCTGATGTTCAAACCGCTTATCCGCATGTGTTTATGGACTCGGTCGAGTACAGCGGCAAGTTCCTGCTCTACCGTCGGGATACAAACCGCAGTCGGGTTGAGCTTATCAGTCCGGAAGGGGAGTTAATCGGGCTCAGTCTCGATGCGGCAACGCCTGTATGGCTGGACGAATCTACCTTGGGCCTCGTCACAAATCGCGGGGTAGAGCGGGTAGATGTAGATAAACTGTTCCAGTAGTATGCTAGCGGCCTGAATTGGGGCCGCTAGTTTTTTTCTTGCATCTTACCCATCGCTTGCGTTAGGATAAAACTGGGATGCAGATTATGGATAACCGGGGGCGCAGGCAGATATTCGTCGACCTAGGTGGCATAATATTGAAAACTGAGCCGGAGGTTTGCCCGTGGAAAGAATATGCCCGGTCTGCAACGGCCTGCAGGGCGCCAGAAGATTTTGCCCCTATTGTGGCGGCAATTTGGAAGACAGGGGCGCGCTTCAGGAGTTTGTCGATGATTACAGCCCCTATCTCAGTCAACAGTTGGGTGAGGATTTGTCGGGAGGGGACGAATGTGTCCATCTCTACTATTGTCCGCGTTGCCAGGAAGATGTACGGCTGCGGATTACAATGTGGACGTTATAAGGAGGAGGGTGTAAATGTCTGAACAAAGGTATAAAGAAGGACTGCGGGTCACCTGGATTGGCATGTTCATCAACGTCCTGTTGATGGCCCTAAAGGCCGTTGCCGGCATCATTGCCGGTAGTACTGCCATGGTTGCCGACGCTTTTCACTCCGCTTCGGATATCGCCGGCAGTGTTGTCGTGCTTGGCGGTTTGAAACTGGCCAGTCAGCCCCCGGATGCCGGACACCATTACGGCCATGCCAAGCTTGAATCAGTGGTGGCAAAGCTGATTGCAATTCTCTTAATCCTCACCGGCGCCGGCATCGGCTGGTCTGCCATCGGGGTGTTGCGCACTGGCGATTACTCGGCGCCTGGAACATTGGCTTTGTACGCGGCAGTGCTTTCGATAGTATTCAAAGAAGGAATGTACCAGTACACAATCCGGGTAGGTAAGCGAATCCGTTCCAGTGCCGTTATTGCCGACGCCTGGCATCATCGTACCGACGGGTTGTCCTCGGTGGCCGCCTTGATTGGAGTTGGCGGAGCAATTCTTGGTTACCCGTTCCTGGATCCGGTGGCCGGCCTGGTAGTGGCTGCGATGATTGGCTACAGCGGTATCCGCATTTACATAGACGCCGTCCGGGAGCTGATCGATACCGCCCCGGATAAAGAAACGGTGCAGAAAATCGGGGACACTGCCCTCTCAGTGGAAGGGGTGCGCAGCGTCCACGAGGTGAAGGCCCGTTTCAACGGTCCGCGAATCCTGGTTGATTTAAAGCTCTGTGTTGATCCTGAGATTACTGTCCAGCGCGGCCATGACATCGGGAAGTTGGCCAAGGAAAAAATTATCGACACAGTGGAAGAGGTTGAAGATGTGTTGGTGCACGTCAATCCCTGTGACAAGGAGGGTGAAGCTTACACCCCTTTTGAATGTAAGTTATGTGGGAACCGGGAGCGCTTGGGCTGGCAGCACAATTTTGTTCCCGGAGAAAAGGAGGGAGAGCGATGAAACCGGTATTTTTTTGGTATCCCGGCTGAACCACTGCCCGGAAAGCCTGGGCCTGGCTTCAGGAGCAGGGGTATGATGTCGAGGAAAGACATATTGTCAAACAAAAGCCCAGCCGGGAGGAACTGGGTCAGTTTGCTGAGTTGGTAGGCGGCGAAGTCTTGGTGGCCACCCGTAGTAAGTATTACAAAGAATCTGGTTTGGACAAGACCGATCCTGCTATATTAGATGCGCTGTCCGAGCAGCCCCTGATGTTACGGCGACCGCTATTGTATGCCGACGGACAGTTGCTGGTCGGTTTCGATCCTGAACAATACAGGGAGCTGTTGTGATGGACTATGTAATTCTGGTTTTACCGAATCATAACCGGGTCTATCGGGAGCAGGCGCCGAGTCTGGCTATAGAAGAGCTGGCGGCGTTGAATCAATATGTGTTTACAGGCCAGCTGTCGGATATTCGTCAGGAGCAGGTGGGCGGACTGGACTGTATTGCCTTCTCCGGGCCGGAATTGGAGCCGTGGCAATTGGAATATGTTCGCACTTTATCCTTTTGTTTTGGCTGCTTTCAGCGCGAAGGGGAACTGCTGCGTCCGATTGACCTGCCCGGTGAAGACTACTTCCCCGATGACCTGTTGACGATACTCAAATATTCCGGCAAGACCAACGAGGCCTTCACGGCTCTGCTCTATAACGTAACCTTATGGGCTGGCGCATTTGGCGACCGGTTCTTTGAGCGTTTGCGGATCCTTGACCCGGTATGTGGTCGCGGTACCACCCTCTACTATGCCCTCACCCGGGGCCATGATGCCGACGGTTTGGAGCTGGCAAAAGCGGATGTACAGGTGATTGACCAGTTCCTCAGCCGTTATTTACAGGAGCACCGTTACAAGCATCAGATTCAGCGGGGCCGCGTCACCCGCCCCCAGGGCGGTACCGGACGCAGGATTACCGCCCAGGGCGCCAAAAGCAAGGAGGAGTTGAAGGCCAACCCTTTCTCCCTGAATGTGATTAATGACGACACCGTGAATGTGAACAATCACTTTGCCCGAGGCACGTACCACGCGCTGGTGGCTGACTTGCCCTACGGCGTGCAGCACGGCGGCAGCGGCACCGGGCGCGGACACATCAGCGCCGGGGCCTTGCTTTCCCGGGCGCTTCCCGTGTGGACCAAGGTGCTGAAAAAGGGCGGCACTGTTGGGGTGTCCTGGAATGTCAATGCTACCCCCCGCAGCGCGATTGTCACCGAACTGGAAGCTGCCGGCTTAGAACTGGTTCCGGGCCTGGAAGGGTTTGAACACCGGGTTGACCAGGCGGTGCGTCGGGATTTGGCGGTGGCTCGAAAGCGATGAAACAGCTTTTGGCTCATCTGGCTGCCTGTACTGTGCTGCAGCAGTTTCAGGTTGAAATTGCCAGTCCGGAGCAGGTGTTGGCATTGGTGGATGGTAATTATTCGGCGCTGCCACCTGTGGTGGCTGGACAGGCTGCAGCCGCTTTGACGCCGTTCGATAGCCAAGGGGATTTGGCCTGCGCCGAAATCGCCCTGGCAATGTGGCAGAAAGGCCCCAAAAATCTCGGTGGGCAGTATCAGGCGCTTCGCGATCGGGAGCATAAAAAGCGTCTGGGGCAGGTGTTTACACCGCCGGCCACAGTCGAAGCTGTGTTGGATTTAGCGCCTGGGAGCTTAAAGCCCAAGTCGATATGCGACCCGGCCTGCGGAGCCGGCGATTTTTTGCTTTCCGCTGCTCGGCGTTGGCCCGAGGCAAATTTGAGCGGAACAGATCTGGACCCGCTGGCGTTGGCCGTGGCTGCCAGCCGGCTGGCGCTGCATGGGTTTTCTGCTGATTTGACGGTTGCCGATGCCTTAAAACTGCCGGTGGACAAGCCCGGCTGGGAAGCCAGTGTCGATTTGGTGGTGGGAAATCCGCCCTGGGGAGGGAAGGTGCTGAGGCCCCAGGGTTTTGATATTGAAGCTGCCACCCGGGCCAACGCTTGTACTTGGTTTATCGAGCTGGCCCATTGGCTGCTGAAAAAGGATGGAGAGCTGCTCTTTCTGCTTCCCGAAGCCCTGCTCAAGGTGCATGGCTTTGCCGGGGCCCGGGAATGGTTTATTGATCGTTTTGCCCTGAGAAGACTTATTTACATGCCCAATGTGTTCAGCGGCTATTACGCGCCGGCGGTGGCCCTAGAGGCGACAAAAGGCGGTATTCAGGAAAAAGTTACGGTGGGCTACAGCGGGCGCAGCGGTGAACCGATTCGGACTTATAATATCCTCCCGGCGACAGCCTGTCGGCGGGAGCGGATAAATATTAATTATGACTCTCATCTTGAACAGATTTGGCTGCGCTGCTCTAACGGGGCAGTTTTTCTCCAGGAAGGAGACTTGGGGCGGGATTTACCTGCCGGTGAAGCGGTGGTGGATTTCTCTTTGGGCATTGTCACCGGCGACAATCGCCGCTTTGTCACCGCCGAGCGGCAAACTGCCGCACAGCTGCCGCTGCTGACGGCCGCCGATGTCCGGCGATTTGCGATTGCCCCTGCCCGGAACTGGCTCGCTTATGACCCCAAAGTATTGCAACAGGTGGCGCCACTGAAAAAATATCAAGCGCCGGCGAAGCTAATCTACAAATTTATTTCCCGGGAATTAGTCTGCGCTGTGGACAGAAGCGGCGCCCTGGTCCTGAACAGTTTGAACATCGCGCTGCCCCTCCGATTACCCTTTTCCCTGGATTACCTGGCCGCGCTCCTCAACAGCCGGCTGTTGAATACCTTATATATGTACCGGTTTTTTACCGGCAAGGTGTTAACCCGGAATCTTAAGCAGTTGCCACTCAAAATACCCGCTCCCCCAGAGGAAGAAGCGCTGCTGGCTAAGGTGAGGGCAGGGAAACTTGCGGAAGCTGATGACTTTGTGGAGGAGCTTTATTGTCTGAGCGAAGCGGAAAAGAAGCACCTGGCGCTGATGCGCGATCAATTGCAAACAGTCTTCTTTGTTTAGCAAGTTCTCTACGCAAACGGCCCATTATGCCCTGGCATACGCGTTTATCTGAAGACGTTCAGAACAGTCTGGAGGCTGGTTGTGATGTTCATCTCACCAAACCGCTGCGCAAACTCAAATTGCTAGAAATAATCACGCAGTTTAGCTAGCGAGCGAAATTTGGGCAGGGCTAAAAAAACAAGCGTACGTGATATCTCATCAAAAAAGAGGCCAATCTTAACTAGGCCTCTTATTATTCGCTTCCTGGGGGAATAGTGGATAATCCACCAGGCGGAGCAGGAAAATCCTGCCTTAAGTAATGGGTAAGCAGGTGGAGTCTTCTTAGTTTTCCGGCAGACGTATTCTTGTCCAGATGTCGGCATATATATTTCTATGGACGGGTAAATTGGGAGCACAGTTAAAGCTTGGTTCTAAATAATGTGGTATTATTTCCTGAATAGTAGTATAATATTGTAAATTATTTGGGGAGGGTGACTATTGTGAAATTGGCAAAAAGTTTGGTTATGCTGTGTGCAGTATTGGTTGCCGCGCTAGCGCTGGCAGGTTGTGGAGGCGACAGTGACGTGTTGCGTGTGGGGACCGAGGCCACATTCCCGCCTTTTGAGTACACCGACGAAGATGATAACATCATTGGCTTTGACATTGACATCATCAATTGGATTGCCGAGGATAACGATTGGGAAATCGAGGTTACTCATTTGCCCTTCGACACATTGGTTGAGTCTTTGGCCGCTGATCAGTTGGATATTGTGATTGCAGCGATGACAATTCGCCCTGACCGGGCCGAACAGGTTCTGTTCAGCGACCCCTATTACGATGCATCCCAGGTAATGGTTGTCCGTGACGACGAAACCCGGAGATTTGGTGTGGACGACATAGTCGATCAAGATTTAATCGTTGCCGTACAGATGGGCACCACTGGCGCTTTTGAGGCTGAGGATATCCTCGGGGCTGAGGACCATCCCAATCTCAAGCAGTACCGGCGCGCCAACGAGGCATTCATGGAGCTGAAAAACGGACGGGTCGATCTTGTAATCATTGATGAGCCCGTAGCCCTCAATTACATTGCCCAATTGGGCGGCATGAAGGTGCATGGTGAGCCGTTCACCGATGAGCAATTCGGGATTGCTGTCCAACTGGAAAATACCGAAATGATGGATAAAATCAACGCCTCGCTGGCCAAGATGGTGAACAGCGGCGAATATGATCGTTTGTTCAAGCTCTGGTTCGAGGATTAATATCTGAGCATGGACGCAATAAAGTTTGAACTAATTGTCGATGCCCTACCGGCACTTTTGCAGGGCGCAAGGTTATCGCTTTTGGTCAGTGCATGTTCTGTTTCCATTGGTATCTGTTTGGGCATCATCATCGCCAGCGGTCGCCTGTCCAAGTTTAAACCATTCAGCATGCTGGCCGGCGCCTATGTTGCCTTTTTGCGGGGCACGCCGATGATTGTGCAGATTTTTATCGTTCACTTCGGCCTGGTGGAATTTGGCATTCGTTTGCCGGCGATTGCTTCGGGGATTATTGCCCTCAGTTTGAATAGTGGCGCTTACATGGGTGAAATATTCCGTGGCGGCATTCAGTCGATTGATGTGGGGCAGACCGAGGCCGGTTTGTCCCTGGGCTTTACCCCGCTTCAGGTGTTTCGGTACATTGTCTTCCCCCAGGCTTTCCGGCGGGTGATTCCGTCCATGGGCAACGAAATGGTGACATTGACCAAGGATTCTTCTTTGGTCAGTTTCATTGGCGTTGCCGAGCTCACCTATCGGGCGACTCTGATTGCCGCCCGGACGTACGCATATTTCACCATGTACGTTGGCATTGCCTTGGTTTACTTCGTGATGACCTACACTCTGTCACAATTATTGTTGCTATTGGAAAGGAGGATGGGACCAGTTGATCAAGATAGTGGACTTAGAAAAGTCCTTCGGCGCCAATCAGGTGTTGAAAGGCGTTACGGCCTCGGTTAGTCAAGGTGAAGTGGTGGTGCTGATTGGGGCCAGCGGTTCTGGCAAGAGCACCTTGTTGCGCTGTATAAACCTCCTGGAAGAACCCAATGGCGGCCAAATCTTTATCGACGGTGTGGAGGTCACCGCCCGGGGCGTGGCCAAGCATGTGGTGCGCCGGGAGACGGGGATGGTGTTCCAGCAGTTTAACCTCTTCCCCCACAAACGGGTGATTGACAATATCACCATGGCTTCAATCAAGGTGCGGAAGACAGAAAAGGGCGCTGCCGAGGAACTTGCTTTGGATTTATTGCGTAAAGTCGATCTGGAGGAAAAGGCATACTCCTGGCCCCATCAGCTCTCGGGCGGTCAGCAGCAGCGGGTCGCCATCGCCCGGGCGCTGGCGATGAGGCCGAAGGTAATGCTCTTTGATGAGGTTACCTCCTCTTTGGACCCGGGTATGACCGGGGAAGTGTTGGCGGTAATGAAACAGCTGGCCGCCGACGGGATGACGATGATCGTCGTCACCCATGAGATGGCCTTCGCACGGGAAGCGGGCGACAAAGTGCTATTTATGCACGAGGGCGTAATCGCCGAGGAGGGCCCGCCTGCGGGGCTCTTCAGCAATCCTCGCAATGAGGCGACCCGGGATTTCCTTAGTAAAGTCTTGTAGATCTGCGCATTTCACACCGGTGGGTAAGGAGTTACTCATCGGTGTTTTGTTTCCCCGATGTTTGTTCGGGGCAATGTTGGCAGCGCTTGGGATTATCGGTCCCGGTGAAAACGGTTGCTTTCGACGGAAATGTGAGGTATAATCCATTTAAGTGAACACTTAAATGGATTGGGGTGAGGAGGAGTGACTGAGCTTATAAAATTAAAAGCCCTGGCGGATGAAACCCGGCTTGCAATGATTAAGTTGCTATTGACCCACGATTTTTGCGTAGGCGCCTTGGCTAAGCAATTGGGGATTTCCAACGCCGCAGTTTCCCAGCATCTCCAGGTTCTACGCCAGGCCGGTCTTGTCCGCGGTCAAAAACGGGGCTACTGGATGCATTATTCGGTGGCCCGGGAGGTAGTGGCGGATTTAGCTGATGAACTTAAGGCTTTGGTGGCCCGGGGAGGGGATGTGGTTTTTAAATGCCAGGACAGCAAACCCGAGAGCAATAAATGTTGCCAGGGCTGAAAAAAGAAGAGACGGGGTGTGAAGATGAACATTGCCGAGGCAAAGAACCTGACAAAGTTATATGGCGATTTTTGTGCCGTTGATCAGGTGAGTTTTCAGATTAAGCGGGGAGAGATTTTCGGGTTTCTCGGCCCCAACGGTGCCGGCAAGACGACAACAATTAACATGCTCACCGGACTTGCTTCAATTACTGGCGGGCAGCTATCAATTGCCGGTTTCGATGGCAATCGGGAGATTAAACGCGCTCAACAGGTAATGGGGATTGTTCCCGATGAAAGTAACCTCTATCCGGAGCTGAGCGGTTTTGACAATCTCTGCTTTTGTGCCGCCCTATATGGCCTGGAAAGCGTGGAGCGCCAGGCACGGGCCCGAGACCTGCTGACCCAGGTCGGCCTGGAGCAGGTGGCCGACAAAAAGTTTCAGACCTATTCCAAGGGCATGAAGCGGCGCCTGACAATTGCCGCCGGTTTGATTCATGAACCGGAGATTCTCTTTTTGGATGAACCGACCAGCGGCATCGATGTGGAAAGCGCCCGACAGATCCGCAGTTTGCTGCGCCAGTTAAACGCTGGGGGAACAACGATGTTTTTGACCACCCACTACATAGAAGAGGCAGAGCGACTGTGTGACCGGATTGCTTTTATCGTCCAGGGCAAGATTGTCCGCACCGGCAGTATAGATGAGTTGATGGCGGAGGCCCAGCAGGAGCAGATCGTTGAGTTCAGCTTGGATGAACATACAGAGGCATCCGAACAAGTACTGCGCCAAGCCTTCCAGGAATATAAAATCACTGCTCCTGTAGCCGGTAAGTTGCGGGTCTCTGCTTCTGAGCCAATTGCCCTCTTTCCGTTCATGGAAGTTTTCCAAAAACATTCGCTCAATGTCTATGAAGCAAAAGTGATTCGGCCCTCACTGGAGGAAGTGTTTGTCAAGATTACCGGACTGGATTCGGGTAAACTGGCTGCCACCCAGGGAAAAAGGAGGCGAGGTAAGTGAAGACCTGGATTGCCTTTTGGAACATTTTGATGAAGGATATGCGCAATTATTACCTGAAGCCGCCCAATATTAGTTGGGGCATAATCTTCCCTGTGTCCTGGACGCTGATGTTTCTCATCCGCTCCCAGAGCGCTTTAGATGTGGAAGCATTGCTGCCGGGGGTGATGTCTTTATCCATCCTCTTTGGCACAACTTCGATGTTGGCCGTGACAATAACCTTTGAGCGCAAAAGCCGCTCGTTTGAACGTCTGCTTCTGGCACCCATTAGCCTGGGTGCATTGATGCTGGCGAAAACCACCGGCGCCATCATTTTCGGCATTCTTAACGCTTTTGTACCCGTTATTTTCGCTTCTTTTCTGGCTGATCTTTCGGGAGTGAGCTGGATGCCGCTCCTGGGCAGCGTTTTGTTTATCGCCATTACCTCAACCTTTTTGGGGCTGCTGATTGCTGTGGCCGTCAGCGAGGTATTTGAGGCCCAGACGTTTTCGAACTTCTTCCGGTTTCCGATGATCTTCCTCTGCGGTTTGTTTCTGCCCATATTGTAACTACTAATCCATAATGTCCATCAGCAGACATTGTTAATTGGCCGCAATTTGCCGGACAAGCTGACCAGAAGGGAAGGGAGAATTAGAGCAATTCTCCCTGGACAACTACCTTCACCATATGATCATCAATAATCCTTTTCCCATTCTGCGCCCCATAAAGCAGGCAGT
>VEMY01000064.1 GCA_009711825.1 Bacillota bacterium
TGTCTACGCCTATAACCGTTGAGACGCTTATCCATGTCAGAGGTTTCTACTATTCGGTTCTTGCCATTCTCGGAGCTAAGGAGAGAAAACGCCAACGGTACAAAGCTGTTGCCATCGGACCATCCCAAGGTGAGCATGCGAAACCCTTTTATTAAACCGGTGCTCAACATGGTCATAAACCTTAGCTAACAACTCAACAGACTTGCTTCTGGCACGACTGTATACGGAATCGTCAATGATTAGTACTTCTTCCCGCTCATCAGAGGTTAGCGACTGCAGTTTCTGAAAGACCACATGAGAACTGAGGATAAACAGAAACCTCCTCCAGTTAGTGCGCGGCGATTTCAGAAACCGATAGACGGTATCTTTGGCTACGGCTTGGGTACTCGATAACAGGCGAAGAAATGGTTTGCCAGTAAAGGCCAGAGAGAACAGAAACATAAACACATCACTGCTGGGAATACCTTTTTCTTTGCGTCCATTAGATTGAGTCAGAATGGTTGTGATGCGGGCTTCTTTCAGAAAAGCTGAAATTGAAGACTGGGGCAGTGTTTTCATCAAGCAGATTATTTGGTAACATGGTAGTGCAAGAACACCCTTTCGCTGGTTGTTGGGGTTTTGGCACTTCCATTTTACCAGCAAGGGGTGTTTTTGTACACAGTTGAGCCCAATAAAGTCAGGGGGTTACAGGTGTTTTACACCTGCGAAACGTGAGTTAAAAATTAAAAATGTGGCTCAATTAGTGCTTGTGTTAAGATATTCCTTAATTAACATATATACAATGCCGGACCCCAAATTCCTGCATTTGAAATCAAAAAAGTAAAAATTTTTTATGCTTTGGCTCTAGGTTGACTAGAGTGCATAGGGGCGCAAGTGTCTATAATTAGTTATTTAGTATGATAAATATTTTTGATAGTTTAATGAGGATATCGCATTCGCAATATGGTATAGGGCTGTGACCTGCTTTTTGCACTGATTTGATAAATGAAGTTCAGGACGCGGGGTAATCTAACAAGATAATTGTTGAAGTCACTCTTGAAGTGATATATTGTTATTAGCAGAACAGGGAGAAAATTCTACTGAGGAGGCTGGTGGAAAATGAGAAAAGTCTGCTTTATATCACTTTTGTTTGTTCTTTTGGCTGGGGCTGGATGTGCCTCTTCCGTCGATGAGGAACTGGTGGGCCACTGGTTGAATGTGGATTATGGCGACGTTTTAGTGTTAACCGATGACGGCAAAATGGGAATTGGTTATTTTGCCGCAGTGGAAGAGGTTACCTTTAACTTTCGGTATACCGCCTCCCAGGGTAGCGGTGAGTTTTGGATTGCTAACAATTCGGAGGAGAAAGCCCAATTTACTTACTACATTGACGAAGACTACCTTCAGTTCAACGTAGCAGGGGGAGACCCCGAAGTAGGGGGAGATTCAGGAGAATTTATCAGGATAGAACTGCTTCCCCGGGAATAAATATCTTAACAAGACAGTTTTACAAATACTCACCAGCCCAGTCTAAGGTGAGTGATATAGCTTATCCCATTCAAAAGAGTATTCGTTGTAACTCCTCATTATGAAAAATCTTATATGGCAAAGAGAAAAAGCGCTCCACCAATTTCTGGTGTGAGCGCTTTTTGTACTACTCTGGTGTAATCGGCATCCGTCTGGTTGTTGCACGCAGTAACCATAATCCGAGTCCAATTATCAAGGTTGTACCCGCAAGTGCTGTCGGAATTGAGAGGTCGGGGAGGGTAATCCTGATAAACCCGGTCAAAGGGTGTGTCGGGTGTCCTTCCCAAAGTATATCTGTCAGTATTGTTTGAACAATAGCAATGCCGACGAATCCGATGCCCCAACCGCCAAAGCGCTGAAAGCCGACAGCAATTATCCAGCCCGCAATATAGTAAGAGAAAGTAATCAGGCTGAGGGCAAGAATCGGGACTAGCCAGGCAGAGGATGTTGCCTCAAGGAAATCGATGTTACTGGGCGGGGAGGCGGCAAACCAATCAAAGAGCATCATCACTACTGTAATTACTGCCGAAATGACGATTATGCCCAGGGCAACCCCTGCAGCGGCAATGGCTGAACCGGAAAAGTAGTCTTTGCGGATGATGCCATTCTTGATGAAATGACTGAGGAAAGCGAAGCCGGAAATTATCCCAATCACCAGCATGTATATTTTCGCTGGCTGGAAGATGAAAGCGATGAAACTCAAACCCCGTTCCTGTACCTCTGGCACAAATTGATTCACTAGGATGTTTACCACCAGCACAATCGGGATAAACCAGAGTGACCACCCCATCTGGATCGTAAACATATCAATGGCAACTTTGGCTTTTACAGAATCTAAGAATTTCATATTACTCCTCCTCCCGGGTCAGATGGATGAACAGTTCCTGGAGTGCCACCGGGCCAAGCTCCAGTCCAAGTTCTTCCGCATTATTACGTTGATTGTCGCTAAGCGCGTCGTAAATCATCACCGACTTAGTGCCACCCAGTTGCCGAACGTTTAACTGCTCCAGGTCCTGAACAAATTGGTCAACTGCTTCGGCAGGGCCAGTGACAGATGCCCCCCTGTCGATTACTTCATCATAAGGTTCATCAATTATTAGTTGACCCCGGTCCAACATTAGCACGTGGTCAAAGAGATATTCCATCTCCGAGACCAGGTGTGTGGACAAAATCAAAATCCGTGGGTGCCGTGCTTGCTCCTCCAGCACTTCTTTGTAGAAAAGGTCTCTGGTGGGGGCGTCCATTCCCAGATAAACTTCGTCAAAGATTGTCACCGGGGAACGACTGGCAAGGCCCAATGTCGCATTGAGGGCAGATTGTTTTCCGCTGGATAACTCATTTATCGCTTTCTGCAGTGGCAGCTTAAATCTGCCTGCCAATTCTTTCGCATATTCTAAGTCAAAGTATGGCCGATAGCGGGCTGCGTCCTCAAAATAACTCATGACCGGTTCACTTTCGTCACTGTAATCGGTTTCATGGATGAAAGAGACCCTGGCCATAATTTCCCGATTCTCAAATGGCTGCTGACCGCCAATCTTGATGGAGCCTGATGTGGGCAGGCGATATGACGCCAGCAGCGAAAGCAATGAAGTTTTACCTGCTCCATTTCTGCCAATCAGGCCATATGTCTTGCCCTGTGAAAGGGAAAAGGAGATATCTTTGAGGGCAAGAAACTCTTTGTATTTACTGGCATTGTACAGTGGTAGACACAGCAAAGGCCTAAAAAAGCCCATGACACAGGGGCTAACCCGTCATGAGCCTAAAAACGTGTTGTGACTACAATATTTACTGTTTTGGACTAGGAAACTCGACA
>VEMY01000065.1 GCA_009711825.1 Bacillota bacterium
CCCCTTCCCCTGTTTTGTTATGCCCAAAAACAGAGCACAACTGGGGAGATAAGCCTTAATCGTGGCAAAAAACAAGAGAAAAGAGCTATCGCCCTACGTTAATAATTAAACGTTTTGCGACAGCCCCTTTTCTGGTTAACTTCAGAGTATACCAAGTGACTAGATAAAGAATACTGCCAGGATTGCAACTACTGTTACGGTTACAAGACCCTGTATTAAGGTTGCAATTGTCTGTGCCTTATAGGCAGTTTCAACCTTTAGGCCACCAAACTCTGTAACAACCCAGAAATAACTGTCATTGGCGTGGGAAACAGTCATCGCGCCGGCGCCAATTGCCATAACCACTAAGGCTTTGGCCATTAAGCTATCAAATCCCAGCTGTGATAGCATAGGTGCCATCATCGCCGATGTAGTTACAAGGGCGACAGTTGATGAACCTTGGGCAGTTTTTAGAGCGGCAGCGATGATAAAGGGGAGAAAGATTCCTAAGCTGAGCGAGGAAAGCGTGCTTCCTAAGTAGTCTCCGATGGGGGTTGCAGACAACATTCCGCCTAAGGCACCACCAGCACCGGTTACCATTATAATCACCGCAGCTGACTTCATGCCTTCACCAATCCAACCCGAGAGGGTTTCTTCATTTAATTTAGGCAGTAACGCCAAAGCAAACAGGAAGCCAACAAATAGGGCGTTTACCGGTGTACCTAAAAATGCGAAGGTATTATAGACGAAAGTTCCTGCTTCACCCAAAGGATAGCTGGGGAACTTGACAATCGAACCCATAGCCATCAGGAAAATGGGAACGACAATGGGAGCGAAAGAAAGAGTAGCACTAGGTAACTTGCCAAAACTTGAGATCATCTCATCGTAAGTTGCTGCGACCTCATCTTCACTCAATTCTTCGGTTGTCACCTTTTTGCCAACCCAAACAGCATAAATGTAACCGGCTATGAGTGCTGGGATGGAGACAAGTAGGCCAAGGAAGATAATCAGAATCAAATCACCCTCTAGACCTAGGTTGCCAGCAGCAGCGATTGGACCAGGTGTAGGAGGAACTAAAGTATGGGTTGCATAAAGGCCTGTGGCCAATGCAACAACCATTGTTACAGGTGAAATATTAGTTAGACGGGTCAGCGCTTTTCTAAGTGGGGTCAAGATTACATATCCCGAGTCGCAGAAAACCGGGATAGAAACTATGGCGCCAATAATCGACATCGCTAACGCGGGTTTTTTCCGCCCTACAACCCGTAGCACCGTTTCCGCCATTTTTACCGCGGCCCCGGATTTGTCCAAAATAGTTCCGATGATTGTCCCCAGGATAATGACGATGCCGATATAGGCTAGAATATTGCCGAATCCACCAGTTATTGTGGTAGCAATTTCTGTCACATCCATCCGGACAGCGAAGCCGATAAAATAGGCGGCTATCAAGAGAGAGATAAAGGGATGTAGTTTGACCTTCGCAGTTAGAAAAATAATCAGGGCAATAGCAACAAGAAAGATTCCGAGAAGAATAGGACCATCTAACATCAGTTAACCTCCTTAGAGTTTTATGTGAAACCTTTACAGGTTAGCACCAACTTTAATTAGGCGAAACATCCGGTCAGCGGCCGCAGCAAGCAGTTTCCGGGCATCGGCCATCGCAGTTTCCAAAGTCATTTCTCGATTGATGCAGGTCACTACCCCATCTATTCCATAATCATATATGTTATCTATATCGTCACTGATTGTACCACCAATAGCTATAACGGGAATATTTTTCTTCTGACAGCGCCGAGCAATGCCTACGGGCACTTTGCCAAAAGCGGTTTGACGATCTATACGCCCTTCGCCGGTGATAACCAAGTCGGTTTCGTTCAGCAATTCATCAAACCGGACTAGGTCGAGAATGGTTTCAGTGCCTGGTCTAAGGGTTGCACCTAGAAAGCCGAGCAAAGCGGCCCCTAGCCCTCCGGCGGCGCCCGCCCCAGGCTGTTGATTAAAATCAGTGCCAAGCTGTTTTAGCAGCAAACGGCGATAGTTTTCCATGCCCGCTTCTAATTGTTCTAAGACTTGGCCGGAGGCTCCTTTTTGCGGGCCGTAGACTCTTGTTGCCCCGTCCGGACCGGTGAGAGGATTATTTACATCGCAAATAACCGTGATTTTGCACTGACTAATTCTTGAATCAAGATTATCCATGTCTATTTCAGCGATACGGCCCAAATCTTGACCGCCATTGCCGAGTTCATTTCCATTGGCGTCATAGAATTTTACCCCCAGCGCCCGGGCTGCACCAATCCCGCCATCGTTGGTTGCGCTACCACCAATGCCGATGATCAAATGCCGTACCCCTTCATCAATGGCTGCCTTCAACATCTGGCCAGTGCCGTAAGTGCTTGTTCTAAGTGGGTTTTGCTCCTCAGGGCTGAGCAGGGGTAGGCCTGAGGCCTGGGCCATTTCAAAGATTGCCGTTTCTCCCCTAATCACGCCATATTTAGCTGTAATCTCTCGTCCTAGGGGATCTAGGACACGGCATTCACGTCGCTCACCATCTGTAGCGGCAAGCAATGAATCTACGGTTCCTTCGCCGCCATCGGCGATTGGTACTTTGATTATCTCTGCCCCAGGAAAGTGGCGATTTGCTGCCTCGGCGATTATTTCAATTACATCCCTGGAAGTAAGGGTTCCTTTAAAGGAATCGGGTGCAATTATAAGACGCATATAAAAACCTCCATTTCCAGCTTTGAATAATATTTCTGTCATCAGATCTAAACTGCCTTTGTGCAGAAGGGGTAATATTTGTGAAAAAATTGTGCTTATAGTGTAACTGCTAACCCATAATGCCCTTCAGTAGACGTTATTAATTGTCCGCAATTTGCCGGACAAGCTGACCAGAAGGGAAGGGAGAATTAGAGCAATTCTCCCTGGACAACTACCTTCACCATAT
>VEMY01000066.1 GCA_009711825.1 Bacillota bacterium
TCATATGGTGAAGGTAGTTGTCCAGGGAGAATTGCTCTAATTCTCCCTTCCCTTCTGGTCAGCTTGTCCGGCAAATTGCGGACAATTAATAACGTCTACTGAAGGGCATTATGGGTTAGCAGTTACACCATGGTTCTTCACGCAAGCTATGTGCATAGTTAATCCTCCTTGAAACTATGAAACGTATACTACAATGTAGCGTGCCATACTTTAGCAAAAAGTACAAGTAAAAAAGTGCCCAAACTACAAGGTTTTTAGCACTTTTTTGGTATATTTTTTCCTTATTGAACTGTAAACTCGGGTTATAACATGTAGAAATGGCTACGGACAAGCGTCTTGGAGGTGTATCTGTATGCAGCAGTTAATTGTCAACGCCAAAGATATGGGATTGAGTGCTGGCGTAAACAAAGGAATTATTCAGGGGTATCGCAATGGGATAATCTCCAGTGTCAGCATGCTGGTAAATTTGCCCTCCTGGGAGCATGCATTGCGCCACATTGCGCCTTTCCCTGGTCTTGGTGTCGGCCTTCAGTTTAACATCAGCCTGGGCAAGCCGGTTTCACCGCCGCAGGCAGTCAAATCTTTAGTGGACCCGGAAGGGAGCTTCCACGGCGAGTGGGATGAGTTGGCTCTTGCGCCGGCGGAAGAGATTCGTGCTGAGCTCTGTGCCCAATTGGATTTGTTTAAAAAGGGCAGGCTGAAACCGACCCATATTGACGGTTTCGAAGATATCCTGGCCCAGGAAAATGTCTTGTCGGCGGTGTTGCCCGTGGCATCCCGGCTGCGAATACCGGTTTGCTCTTATCTGCAAGCCTGGGATCGATTTAAGTACTTTCGGGTGCCTACCGTTACGGCCTGTGTGGACAGTTTTGGCGGGCGCGGCGCCAACCGGCCCAACCTGGAACGATTGTTGGGGGGTTGCCGGCATGAACTCACCGAATTTCGTTGCCGGCCCGGTCTTGTCGACTCGCGTCTCAACGATTTTACTGATTACGCATGGGAGCGGGAGCGCGAGCTGGCTGTCCTCTGTTCGATTAACAAAGAGCAGGTTATCGCCAAGTTTCGCCTGCATCTCGTAGATTTTAGCGCTGTGAGTTGACAAACGGGGAGCGTTTTTCGGTATAAGATGGTATAATTAAGCCGGAGTGATTCGATGACTGATTGTAAGATTTGCGGCAACTCTGTTGATGAACTGCAATGTCGGCAACTTTACTGGCATTGCCCCGTTTGCGATCTGATTACCCTAGACAATAATGAGCTGCTCACCCCGGAAGCGGAAAAAGAGCGTTACCAGCTGCATAATAATGTCGCAGAAAATGAAGGCTATGTTTTGATGTTCGAGCGATTTCTAGAATTCGCCGCTCCCTGGCTGCCGGATGGCGGCCAGGCCCTGGATTTCGGTTGCGGGCCGGGTCCGGTGTTGGCCCGGATGCTGGAGCAGCAGGGGTGGGAGGTAACAATATACGATCCATTTTTTGCCCCGTCCCGGGACTTTTGCCAACATTCCTTTGAGCTGGTAACTGCTACCGAGGTTTTTGAGCATTTCGTATATCCCCTCGCTGAACTAAGGACACTGAACGCTGTGCTGGCTCCGGGAGGTGTGCTGGCAGTAATGACCCATTTTCACTCCGGGCCGGACGCGTTTTGCGATTGGTGGTATCGTCGTGACCCCACCCATATTGTTTTTTATTCGATTAAAACTTTTCTCTGGCTGGCCAATGAGTTGGGGCTTGAACTGAAGGCCAGTGACAACAAAAAGTCAGTTGTTTTGCAAAAACCTGCTCAATCGTAAAGAATGAATGGCAGGTGGAACCATAAAGATAAGTATTTGCTATTGCGGCAGGAAGAGGACGTTCGGATAGCGAAAATGTATGTGGGGTGAGGCAATGTTAATTTTGGGAATTGACCCCGGTCTGGCGGTTACGGGTTACGGGGTTGTGGAGAAACAGGGTAGCTTGCTGAAACCCCATGGTTATGGATGTATTCGTACAGAAGCCGGCACCCCGCTGGAGCAGCGGCTGGCGCAGATTTATTCCGAGGCAAATCAGATTATCGGCAAATGGAAGCCGGAAGTTATCGCCGTTGAACAATTATTTTTCAACCGTAACATAACCAGCGCCTTTGCAGTGGGACAAGCCCGTGGTGTTTGCCTGTTGGCCGCGGCCCATCACCAGTGTCAGTTTATTGAATATACACCGCTACAGGTCAAGCAGGCAGTTGTTGGCAACGGACGGGCCGCCAAGCAACAGGTGGGTGCCATGGTCAGGGTTTTGTTAAACTTGAGTGCAATTCCCCGGCCGGATGATGTAACTGACGCTTTGGCTGTGGCAATCTGTCATTGCAATAACAATCCAGCAATTGCATTTCCAAAGAGGTGAAATTATGTTAGCTTTTGTTCAAGGTCAGCCGGTGGACAGCGGCTCGGACCATGTGGTCATTGCCGTCGGTGGTTTGGGATATAAAGTGTTCGTGCCGGCCTCGGGCATCGAGCGGATTCTGACCCAGTCGACAGTCACTTTACATACGCACATGGTTGTCAAGGAGGACAGGATCTTTTTGTTTGGTACTGAAACCGCTGCAGAACTGGCGGTTTTTCGTCATTTAATTTCTGTTTCCGGTGTTGGTCCCAAAATGGCTCTGGCTGTTCTCTCTACCTGGCCAGTGAAGAGATTGGGGGCTATTTTCGCCGAAGAGGACCTGCACGCATTGACTACAATCCCGGGAGTTGGTCGCAAAACTGCCCAAAGGATGCTCCTGGAGCTAAAAGATAAGATCCAAGTGGAGCCAGGTCAGGATGTCCCCAAGAGCAGTGGAATGGCTGCCGATGCCGAAGCCGCACTGCTTGCTTTAGGTTATAAGACAGCCCAGGTCAGACCGTTGGTGCAGGAGCTAGCCCGCACCGAGACTGCGGTAGAGGATATTATTCGTATCGCCCTCTCGCGACTGGTTAAGGGGGGTAACTGATGAGCGACGAAAGACTGGTATCTCCAGGCAACCAGGGCCAGGATGGCAATGAATCAGGTCTGAGGCCGACCCGCCTAGAAGACTATATTGGGCAACAGGTGGTCAAAGATAATCTCGCAGTGTTTATTGCCGCTGCCCGCAAACGGGGGGAACCTTTGGACCATGTTCTACTATGCGGTCCCCCTGGGCTTGGAAAGACAACGTTGGCAGCGATAATTGCCCGGGAAATGGGAAGCAATCTCCACATAACTTCCGGACCGGCAATCGAGCGCCCCGGCGATTTGGCCGGTATTTTGACTAATTTGCAACCGGGGGATGTATTATTCGTCGATGAAATTCACCGATTGAGCCGGTCGGTGGAAGAGGTGTTGTATCCCAGCATGGAGGACTTTTGTCTGGATATCGTTTTGGACAAAGGGCCTGCTGCCCGCTCAATTCGTTTGCAAATCAATCCATTTACGTTGATAGGTGCAACTACCCGGGTGGGCGCTGTTACCGCCCCGCTCCGGGACAGGTTTGGTGTTCACAACCGCTTGGAGTTCTACACTCCGGAAGAGTTGCAGAAGATAGTGCTCCGAGCTGCAGATATTTTAGAGATACCTACAGATAATGAAGGAGCTCTGGAAATTGCCCGCCGCTCCCGGGGGACCCCCCGGATTGCCAACCGGCTGCTCAAGCGAATCCGAGATTTCGCCCAGGTTGAGGGCGGGGGTAAAATCGATCTTGCCGTGGCCAGGCGTTCACTGGAGCGCTTGGAAGTGGACGAGATTGGATTGGACAGTTCAGATCGCCGGATGCTGTTGACAGTAATTGAGAAGTTTGATGGCGGCCCAGTTGGTGTGGAAACACTGGCAGCAGCCATCAGCGAAGAGGTAACAACGATAGAAGACGTCTACGAACCATATATGCTGCAGCTGGGCTTTCTTCAACGTACCCCCCGCGGGCGGATAATTACGGCGGCTGCCTATGCCCATCTGGGTGTAAAAGCGATTACGCAGCCCAAGCTTTGGGATGATGAGTCTCTGTCGGATAAAGAGTAATTTATTGCCTACAGCAAAACCCCCATTTTTTGAGTTAACTCAACGAATAATTTTAAGGAGGGGTGGAAGTGACCGAAAAACAAGTGCATACCTCCACCCTTCAGGCAATACGTGACGGTGATGAGCAGGCCAGGCAGAAATTGCTGCAGCAATACTTGCCATTAATAATCAAAACTGCGTCGGGATTGACCGGCAGGTATCTGCGTGTGGGGCAGGATGAAGAGATTAGCATTGGTCTGATGGCTGTAAATGAGGCGATTGACAAATATAATCCCGAGCGGGGTGCCAGTTTCACCAGCTTCGCATCATTGGTGATTAAGAACCGGCTCAAAGATTACCTGCGTACCCAGAGAAATCTCGAAATTCCCGCCAGCGCAGTTGCAGAAGATCTTCCCCCCCTGGACGCACGTCAGGCGTGGACGGATTTTCTTGACCGGCAGCACCAGGAAAACCGCCGGGTTGAGGTTACCCACTATGTACAAGCCCTGGCTCGTTACAATCTGGATTTAAAACAACTTGCCGCTGCTACGCCTCGTCACAAGCAGGCGCGACAACGGGCGTGTCAGGCTGCCCGGATTTTGGCTGGAGACCCTCAATTGGCTCGGATTGTCCGGACCAAAGGCGAGTTGCCCTTGAAACAACTAGAGGGACTTCTGCCTGTAAGTCGTAAAACACTAGAACGGCAACGAAAATACATATTGGCATTGTTCATTCTGATTTCCGGCAACTACCAATATCTGAACGAATATCTTCCCGGAGGGGCTGAAGAGCTATGAGCAAACAGGCAGTAGTTCTGGACCTCAACAAAAAATCTATTTCACTGCTCACTGATGATGGCGCGTTTGTCTCTGTGCCAGCTGGGCAGCTTCCTTCTGCCCGGTATATTGGGCAGCATGTTGTGGTACCGGAAGTTAGAAAAGTCAGTTCGTTGCGCCTATCGTTGGTGGCTGCCGCCTGTGTGTTGTTGATCTTCTTTGTCCACGGGTTCCAGGCGCCGATGGCTTACGCCTCGATAACTCTGGATGGCAGCTCCAGCATCGAGCTGGTTGTGGATAGAAACTTGAAGCTTCTGGGTGTGACAGGTTTAAACAGTGGCGGGCGTGAGTTTCTTGATGATTACACCGACCTGGACCCAGATGTAGATATGCTGGTGGCAGCGTTCACCGCCTGGTCACGCAGCCAGGGTGACCAGATCTTGTTGGTCAGCACCACTCCTCTGTCGGAGCGGGGCGGTGTGTCAGAGTTTGTGGCCCAGCTTGTCTCTGCCTGGGACGGCATTGACGCATTGCTGATGGAGATTACGCCGGAAGCCCGGGTCGAGGCCGGAAAACATGAACTAAGCGCGTCACGGGCGCTTGTGTTGGCGGCGATGCATGATCAGGGGCATACTGTGTCGGTAGACTCGGTGCGAGATGTGAATCCGGTGAAGGCAATTACTGATGCCGGCGCCAACGCCGATCAGGTGTGGGATAATCTTGCCGAGACCGTTGATCAAGCGGAAAAGGTTCGCCATGTGCTTGAATATACACCCAAGGAGCCGGGGGAAGGCAGTGGCGGCCGGGGTTCTGCGGGGGGCGGTTCAGGGAAGGGTGACTCAACTACCGGTACCGGTGACGAAAATGATTCCCAGCCCTCAGATTCTGAACAGGACAATGGGGGTAAAGATGATAAAAAGTCCGACGAAGGTCGGGACAAACAAGACGAGAAACCGGACAAGCCCGATGAGGGTGATGAATCAGGTGAGGATACCAATAAGCCGAATCCCAATGACAATGCTTCCAACGATGACAGCAAGGACGATGAGGATTGGCAACCCGGTGGCGGCACCCCCCCGTGGGCAGGTGGTTCCGATTCGGGGAATAAAGATAAAAAAGATAAGGCTGACGAAAGCAGCAATGACGATGAGAATTGGCAACCTGGCGATGGCCAGCCCCCATGGACCGACGGCACTGGAAACAGCAACAACGGTGTTGGCGTTGGTAAAGGCAAGGGTGCGGTTTCATCGGCATCTGAGGAATTTATCCCGCCCGGACAGCAAAAAAAGGCCGCGCAGCCCAAAAAGAACCGATGACTACAGTTCCCGTCGATTTCGGCGGGAACTTTTTTGACCGGAATAAAATGCACCGTTTTTGGAAGGAATGGCAGTGGAACTTGTCGAATTAGGACTAGTATCCAAAGTTGCCGGTATGTATGTCTGAGTCTCACTTGTTTCGGTTTGCAAATGGCATACTTGGCTTGGGGTATAATTGTATAGAAATGTTGCAATATTACTATAGTGGCGCCCATATTACTGCTAGCAGGTGTAGAAATTGAAGACTTCTGACTTTGACTATTATCTTCCGAAAAATTTAATTGCTCAACAACCCCTGAAAAGCCGGGATCGCTCCCGGCTGCTTGTCTTGGAACGGGCGGGCGGAGTTGAGCATAGCACATTTTCCCGTATTGGCCGTTACCTCCGGGCTGGCGACCTGCTTGTGATGAACAATACCAGGGTAATTCCTGCCCGTTTACACGGAATCAAGCCAACCGGAGGGCATGTGGAAATTTTACTCTTGAATCCGGTAAACGATGGAACCTGGAACTGTCTGGTTAAACCTGCCCGCAGGGTAAGTCTGGGCACATTGGTTAATTTTGACCAGGAGCTACAGGCGGAAGTTGTTGCGTCGGGGGAGGAAGGAGTGCGCCAATTGCGCTTTTCCCTTACCGGCAACGATTTTGATCGCAAGCTTGAGCAGTTGGGGCAGGTTCCCTTGCCCCCGTACATAGAAAATGAACTGGATGATTCAGAACGTTACCAGACTGTGTACGCCACTTCCCCTGGAGCTGTTGCTGCTCCCACCGCCGGCCTGCATTTTACTCCCCAGCTGCTTTCAGACTTGGAAGCTGTTGGCATCAAACGGACCGAGCTTACGTTGCATGTGGGGCTGGGCACCTTTAGGCCGGTAGCTGTGGAAAATATTCAAGAGCACAAGATGCATAGCGAGTTCTACCAACTGGGGTCTGAAGCAGCGGCTGCAATTAACCGCACCCGGTCTGAAGGCGGTCGGATTGTGGCTGTCGGCACAACCGCCGTCAGGGTGTTGGAATCTGTGGCGACTCCCGATGGCTCTGTCGAACCTGGTCAGGGTTGGACAGATATCTTCATTTATCCAGGATTTAAGTTTCGCGTAGTTGATGCTTTAATTACTAATTTCCATCTTCCCCAGTCCACATTATTGATGTTGGTATCTGCTTTGGCCGGGCGCGAACGGATTTTGGAGGCGTACCAAGAGGCAGTGGCGGCAGAATACAGGTTTTTCAGTTTCGGCGATGCGATGTTGATTATTTAACGGAGGCTGACTATGGCTATTGAATTTGAACTTGTGGCCCAATGTCCCCAGACCAGGGCTCGGGCTGGCGTGTTGCGCACACCCCACGGAGAGATAAAAACGCCGATCTTTATGCCTGTAGGTACTCTGGCAACGGTAAAGGCAATGACGGTGGATGAGCTGGTAGAGATAAATGCCCAGATTATTCTTGCCAATACATATCACCTATACCTGCGACCAGGCCACGATTTGGTGGCCGAGGCCGGCGGGCTCCATAAGTTTATGAACTGGCAGCGTCCAATCCTCACCGACAGTGGGGGGTTTCAGGTTTTTAGTCTTGGTGACCTGAACAAAATTACTGATGACGGTGTAGAGTTCCGTTCTCATATCGACGGCTCCCGCCACTTCTTTTCCCCGGAAAAAGTAATGGAGATAGAGGGCGCCCTCGGCGCCGATATTATAATGGCCTTTGATCAGTGTCCGCCTTGGCCGGCGGAGCGGGAGTTTGTGGAACAGGCTGTGGAGCGCACCAGCCGTTGGGCCCGCAGATGTTTGGATGCCCGTCCCAATCCTGAGCGTCAGGCTTTATTTGGAATTATTCAGGGGGGCAGTTTTCGAGACCTCAGGGAAAAGAGTGCAGCGCAGCTTGTAGACATGAATTTTCCCGGTTATGCAATAGGCGGTCTCAGTGTTGGCGAGCCCAAAGAAATAATGTATGAAGTTTTGTCCTGGTGTGTGGATTTACTCCCGCAACAAAAACCCCGCTACCTGATGGGGGTTGGCTCGGTTGACTATTTGTTGACAGGTTCGTGGTTTGGCGTGGATATGTTTGACTGTGTGTTGCCGACCCGCATCGCCCGTAATGGAACAGCCATGACTTCCCGCGGCAATATTGTGGTCCGCAACGCTATCTATGCCCGGGATTTTGGCCCTCTCGACCCGGATTGTCAGTGCGGAGTCTGCGCAAATTACAGTCGCGCTTATCTGCGACATTTGATAAAATGTAATGAGATATTGGCTCACCGACTGCTTACATACCATAATCTCCATTTCTTGCTGCGAATAATGGAGGGCGCTCGACAGGCGATTATCGACGGGAATTTCCCGGATTACTATCGTCAACATCTTCCCTTGGAGGAAGTTGAGAAATATAGTATTACCTAGGAGGTAGAAAATGTTTGAGAATCTAGGCAATTACGGAACTTTTATTTATCTCGGCGTATTGGTGGCAGTGTTCTATTTCTTCCTGATTCGTCCCCAACAGAAGCAGCAGAAAGCCCGTGTGGAGATGTTGTCCAAGCTTAACAAAGGCGACAAGATTATAAACCATGGCGGCATCATTGGCACAATCACTGAAATTAAGGAAGACTCACTCACCGTGCGTATTGCCGACAAAACTGAAGTCAGCATGCTCAGGGAAGGCGTGGCAAGAGTTTTGAGCAAGTAGGGGCCAATGGGCCCCTTTTGTTATAAACTTCTTTCTCCTGTAATAAATTGTGGTAACAGGATTTTTACGGGGGAGGGAGTTAGGATGGCCAGACGCAGAAAGAAGCACGTGGAGCCGGTGGGGACCGCGCCGAGAGCGCATTTTCAAGGCATTGGTTACGCGTTGCTGCTAACTGCCGTAATTGTTATTTTGCTGGCAACAATTACAACGCTCACCAGTATTTCTGAGGTAGTGGCCCAGTGGACGGCTGTGGTCTTCGCCGCGATTGCTGTGCTTTGGGGAAGCTATTATACCTGTCGAAAGTTGGGCAACACCGGCTGGCTGAATGGAGGCATTGTTGGCGCAGGTTATGTGCTGATACTGTTGCTATTGTCTATTTTGCTGGACTTGGGTATTAGCATGCACGGTTTGGTGACACTGGCGGTGGGCTTTGGCCTGGGAGCGATTGGGGGAGTAATGGGAATCAACAGTCGCTAAGTGAAATCTAAAGGAGCGGGGCTGTTTCCGGCCCTGCTCTTGCGTAAGCAGGATAAACCGGGTGGAAAATAGAAAATAGAATAAGGCAGTCAGTGCCAGGGAGAGGGGAGGGGGAGAAAATTGCATAAGTGGCTTAGATTGATTTTTTCCCAGCGAATCATGCTGAGTATGCTTTTGATCATGCAAATTTTATTACTCGTTTTCATGATTTCCACGTCTAGCCAGAATTCCGATATACTCAGCGGCCTCCTGACCCTAATAAGCTTGCTGGTGGTTTTGTATATAATCAGCAAGAAGGACAAGCCCGCCTTCAAACTATCCTGGGTGTTTATGATTCTCTTCTTCCCGGTATTTGGGGGGCTGTTTTATTTGCTCTTTAATTTTCAGTCTTCTACCCGCAGGGCACGGCGGGCAATTGAAAAAGTCGAGGAGCACAGCCGGCCACTGTTTGATTCTACTGAAAATCTTGTGCCGATATTGACAGAACGGGGAGAAGACTGCATACCTCAGGTTCGCTATTTACAGGACTTCGCTGGATTTCCTGTTTATGAAAACACCCGAACCCAATATTTGACACCTGGAGAAGTGAAATTTGCGAAGCTGATTGATGAGTTAAAAACTGCACGTAATTTTATTTTTCTCGAGTATTTCATTATCAGCCGGGGCCTGATGTGGGACACAATTCTGGAAGTGCTCCGGGAAAAAGTGCAACAGGGCGTAGAAGTAAGAGTCATTTATGACGACATGGGCTGTTTTTTTCGTTTGCCCAAGGATTATCATAAAACCCTTGCGGACATGGGCATACAATGCGCGGTGTTTAACAGGTTCCGACCGATACTGTCCACACTGCACAACAACCGCGATCATCGCAAATTGGTGGTTATTGATGGAAAGACTGCTTTTACCGGCGGAGTAAATATTGGCGACGAATACATCAATGTCGTTGAGCGCTTCGGGCATTGGAAGGACGCGGCAATCATGGTTGAGGGGGAGGCCGTCCGGAGCTTTACACTGATGTTTCTGCAAATGTGGAGCCTGGGCACAAATACCAAAGAAGATTATAAAAAGTATCTTCCTGATTGGACCAACTGTTGCCCGTTTAAATCCGACGGGTATGTTCAGCCCTATGCCGACAGTCCCATGGATAAGGAGAATGTCAGCGAACATGTATATATCCAGATAATCAATAATGCCAAACGGTATGTTTATATCAATACACCGTACTTGATCATCGATGACACAATTATCTCAGCATTGGCGCTGGCGGCAAAGAGCGGCGTAGATGTTAGGATTGTAACTCCCCACCGCTGGGACAAACGATTGGTGCATATGACCACACGTTCCTACTATCGTGAACTGATAAGAGCAGGCGTAAAAATTTATGAGTACACCAATGGCTTTATTCATTCCAAGACATTTGTTTCCGACGATGTGGTGGCTACCGTGGGGACGCCCAATCTCGATTTCCGCAGTCTCTACCTGCATTTTGAATGCGGCGTCTGGTTATATAAAAACAGCTCTGTTCTCGATATTAAGCAGGATTTTCTCGAAACGTTGGCCGTTTGTCATGAAATTACCTTAGATGACTGCCGTAGTAACGCATACCAACGCTTTGTCCAGGAAGTCCTGCGGGTTTTTGCGCCTTTGATGTAGATACGAAAGACTGCGGTGGGTAATGTGGTAAAACCCGAGTTTTACAGTTCAATAAGGAAAAAATATACCAAAAAAGTGCTAAAAACCTTGTAGTTTGGGCACTTTTTTACTTGTACTTTTTGCTAAAGTATGGTACGCTACATTGTAGTATACGTTACATAGTTTCAGAGAGGGTTAACTATGCACATAGCTTGCGTGAAGAACCATGGTATTCCCTATCTCCAGGTCATGGAGAGTTACCGTTTTCAAAAGTAGAAAACGGGTTGTCAAAAATCTCGGCCCCTTGTCCCGGTTTGATGACGGAAAACCAGATTATCTTGCACGTCTGCGAAAGTCGTTCAAAGAAGGGCGCCCCCTCATCCCGGAA
>VEMY01000067.1 GCA_009711825.1 Bacillota bacterium
CTAGACGAATAATTTCCATGAGGAACCTCTGCCTCCTTGTGGGGTATTCATTCGACCGAATGTGAGGTTCCTCTTCTATTTCCGGGAGGAAAATTCCTCCAGTTCCCTACAATAATTTTACACTAACTAAATTGGGTTGATTATGTATATTTTTATCCAAAATTACCAAACTACTAATGAACCGGAAAGATAGGGATATTTACCAGGGCATGCAACATTTACCCAGGAAGATTTATTCTATTCCCTGTCTCTCCTCCGGTTTCTCCTCTCCCAGGCTGGCGATCCTCCCCCGGATCGCCAGTGTATTACAAATTAAAACGGGGCAAAAGCCCCGTTTTTTTAAACAATTAGCGTTGTTGCTGGCCGCCGGACATGCTGCTTTCTACCATTTCAATCATCCGGCGCACCATCTGGCCCCCAATCTGACCAGTCTCTTTGGGGGTCATGTTGGCGTACCCAACACTTTGAATCCGCTGATTCAACCCAAGTTCAGTCGCGATTTCATTCTTGAAGTTCTCCATCGCCTGTTCAGCTTCCGGCACAAGAATGTTTTGCTCATGGAACCCTTGTTGTCTCTCGAATTGCACAGATTTCACCTCCCCATGGATTAATGGTTTATTGTGTTACTGAAGGCCTTGGCCACCCTGGCCACCACGGCCGGACAATCTCCTTTCAGCTTCCTGAAGCATACGCTTAACCATTTGCCCGCCAACTTTACCAACTTCACGGGTGGTCATGTTGTCCCAACCTTGAGTTTGCACCTGATTCAGGATACCCAACTCGGAAGCAACTTCATACTTGAAACGGTCCAGGACCTGCTCTGCGCCTGGCACTACTGATCTCCGTCTACGACGACTACGACGTGCCAATTCTCCTCACCTCCTTTGCTGAGTCTATTTTTATTATTGCAGGCGTCGATTACCTCTATACTAGAAGTCATTTCCTGAGTAAAAAATAAAAACCGCGAAAGCGGTTTTTCAATTGTTTAATCTTTGAACCTTTTTAGTTATAACTTGTTGCAATTGAGACCATTCCGGTTGGTCTAGTTCAGCAAGCACAGACGTTGCCACTTTCTGACAACGAACAGCTATGTCACTGTCTTCAGCCGGGTCTGCTATCAAAAACTCGTTGATTCCATGTTGTCGATTGCCAAGGAACTGACCAGGGCCCCGAAGTTTTAAATCAGCCAGGGAAATTTCGAACCCGTCGTTGGTCTGTTCAAGAGTCTGCAGGCGTTGGCGGTCACTGTTTTCGCTGACCAATATACACCAGCCCTGTTTGTCATTGCGCCCGACTCGCCCCCGCAACTGATGGAGTTGGGCAAGGCCAAAACGTTCACTGTTTTCAATTAATATAAAAGTCGCGTTTTCAATATCCACGCCGACTTCTACGACTGTGGTTGCCAGGAGAAGGTCAATTTCCCTTTGTTTCATGGCATTGAACACAGCATTCTTTTGTTCCGCGCTCATGCGGCCGTGCAACTCTCCAATACGCACCCAATCGGGCATAGAACGGGCCAGCAACTGTCTGTACTCAGCGACAGATGCAGCGGCAAGTTTATCTGATTGTTCAATTAATGGGCAAACAATATAACCCGCATTTCCTTCCCGAATCTGGTCAACAATAAATTTAAAAACTTTTTGCCTTCTTTCAGGGCCAACCACATGGGTGCGAATCGGCCTTCTTCCATAGGGTTTATCTTTTAACATCGATATATCCAGGTCGCCATAAATTGTCAGAGCTGTCGTTCTCGGGATGGGCGTGGCGCTGAGCACTAAGACATCGGGATTTTCCCCTTTTTCCAGCAAAGCAAGTCTTTGATGAACGCCGAATCTGTGTTGTTCATCGGTAACAACACAGGATAGCTGATCAACAGCAACACTTTCCTGGAACAAAGCATGGGTGCCGATGAGAATTAACGGCTCGTCCTGCTTCAGACGTTGCTGAAGTTCTGCCCTTTCCGCCGATCGCGTAGCTCCCGTCAACAGTGCAACCTCAAAACCCAATTGGGATGCAACTTTTTTAATGACAAAAAAATGTTGAGACGCCAGGATTTCTGTTGGTGCCATTAGGGCGCCTTTAAAACCATTGCCGACAGCAGTTAGCAGGGCAAACAACGCAAGCACAGTTTTTCCACTGCCCACATCTCCCTGGACAAGTCTATTCATCGGTTTGTGTAGCGCCATGTCTCTTTCGATTTCGGCGACAACCTGTTTCTGACCAGCAGTAAAAGATATATTCATTATCTGCTCCAATTTGCGCGTCAAACCATCAATAGGTCTGTGCGCTATGCCGCGCCGGTTTTGTTTCAATAAACGCCAGTACTTGAAGCTGAGGATATATACAAGTAGTTCCTCGAATTTTAATGTATATCTCGCCTGAGCCAGTTGGGCGTGTGTTTTTGGGTTATGTATTTGCCACAAGGCTTCGCGAGCAGAGAGCAGTCCATGGGACTTACGAAATGACTCGGGGAAAAGTTCAGGCGGCTCGAATTCCTTAAGGGCCGCATTTATTATTTTGGCCAAAGCTGGATTTGTTAAGCCCTCGGTAAGGTTGTATTGGGGACGCAATAGAACCGGGTTCTCGACGTCAAAAAAATGCGCTTCAACAACAAAACTGTTGTGCTTAAGCGAGAAGCGCCCTAATAAGGTGGCCTGTTTTGTTTGCTGAATTTGGCGACTGAGATATCCTTGGTTAAACCAAATGCACTTGCAGGCACCACTGGCGTCAGCAAGGGTGACTGTTAATATTTGACGACGATTTTTTGTCGTTATAAGTCTGGGCATACCTAAAAACTCACCGGATACTGCCAAGTGCTGCCCGTCGTGTGCGGCCAGTTTTGCGATTGGAGTGAGTTTGTATTCATTATAAGTGCGGGGATAATGGCGAATAAGCGCTCCCATACTATCAATATTTAATTTATGCAGCAACGCCTCCCTAGCTGGTCCAACTCCCGTCAGGTATCTAAGTTCGCCCATGGTTTACCCTCCTTTTGAAAAACCAGGCCCAACGGCCTGGTTATTTATTCGACAGCAATTATATAAAAATACAGTGGTTGACCGCCGGCATGTAATTCAACTTCTTGGTCGGGAAATTCAGCGGCCACTGCGACAGAGAGTTCTTGTGCCGCTTCGGACTTGACATCTTCCCCATAAAACAGGGTGATAATTTCCGCCTCGTCATCGACCAATTCTTTGAGCAAACTTAAAGCTGTTTGCGCAACATCTTCACCGACAACGGCAATTTTCCCATCGGCGATGCCCAAGATATTTCCCTCGGCAATTGGCTTGCCGTCAAACACTGAATCGCGGACTGCAAAAGTTATCTGACCTGATTTCACGGCTTTGCTGGCTTCAGTCATTTCGGTTTCAAGAGACGCGAGTTCCGCATCCTCCACATAGCTAAGCATTGCTGCCAAACCCTGGGGAATGGTCTTAGTTGGTATTACTGCCACCGGTCGATCGGCTACATCTTTTGCCTGGCTTGCCGCCAATATGATATTGCTGTTATTGGGCAGAATAATAATCTGTTCGGCAGCCAAATTATCGATTGCCCGGAGAAAGTCCTCGGTGCTTGGGTTCATTGTCTGGCCGCCAACAATAACCGTGTCTACCCCCATGCTGCGGAAGATTTCTTCAAGGCCGGAACCAGAGGCAACCGCGATAACACCAATGGGTTTACGCTCCGCTGCGGGCGCCGCCGGCTGCATCTCTGTGCCCCGCTCAAACTCAGTATGTTGCAAGCGCATATTTTCTATTTTTATGTCCTGGAGTTCTGTACCGTGTTTCAAAGCAAATTCCAGTGCCTGTCCCGGGTTGTTTGTATGAATATGAATTTTTAAAAGACCGGAAGTGCCCACAACCAAAAGGGAGTCACCCAGTGAATCCAATTCCCGTCGGAACAGGTCTTCGCTCAGTTCATCACCGGTAACAATAAATTCTGTACAATATTGAAATTCTAAATCTATATCCTGAGCTGGTTCAACTACCACTGGCTGAGCCACCGGTTTTATTACTTCGATATCGACAGCCTTGCCTTCCAAATATGAGAGCCATCCCTCATAGATGTAACATAAGCCTTTGCCACCTGCGTCTACAACCCCGGCCTGTTTGAGTACTGGCAGCATGTCCGGAGTTTGCTCCAGGGTATTCAACGCTTGGCGCAATACATCATGCAACATGGTATTGAGGTCTTTCGACTCTTTGGCGCTTTTTGCTGCAGCTCGGGCAGCTTCTTTGGCTACAGTTAAAATCGTTCCTTCAACAGGTTTGATAACCGCTTTATAGGCAGTGTTTACACCCTCTTGAAGCGCATCAGCAAAAATTCCAACGGTGAGTTCATTTTCAGCAGCAATCTTTTTAGCAAACCCACGGAAAATTTGAGATAGGATAACTCCCGAATTTCCCCGCGCTCCCATCAATGAACCCATTGATAAAGCATCCGCCACTTCTGGCACCGAGGTCATAGGTTTTTTTGCCATTTCTCGGGCAGCGGACTCCATTGTCAAATTCATGTTTGTGCCTGTATCGCCATCAGGCACAGGGAAAACATTGAGACTGTTTATCTCCTGCTTATGCTGGCTCAGGAAGGTAGCTCCTGCCAGAAGCATTTGGTGCAATTGATCAGAATTTAAAGTTGAGTACTTCACGGCTGACCCTCCTATTTGCCATTAATCACGCGTACACCCTGCACGTTGACGTTAATATGTCCCACCTTCAATCCGGTGAACTTTTCTACAGAATACTTGACAGTAGAAATTACATTGTTGGCTACCTCATCGATGCGGGTGCCGTAACCAACAATGATGTAGAGATCAACGCATAACTCGCCATCAACCTCGCTTACTTCCACACCCTTGCTGAGACTCTCTCTGCCCAATAATTCAACAATACCGTCTTTCAATTGCTTGCGGGAAGCCATGCCAACCAGACCATAGCACTCAACAGCAGCAATTCCGGCAATAGTGGCTATAACATCGGCAGATATTTCGATATTGCCCAAACTGTTTTCAAGGCGCATAAATTTACCTCCTTTGTCACTCAATCAATTCTCATTTTACTATAAACTAGCGCAAAAAAAAAGCGCACCCTGGCAGGCAAGTTGTCAATTGCTCAATCATGTGTTAAAATAGCTGATGTGATTTAAGGAGGTGGAGCATATGGCAAAAACCTGCGCAGTGTGTGCAAAGGGTGTTCGGTCCGGTTTTCAACTCAGTCACTCACATATTCGAACCAAACGGCGTTGGAGTCCAAATTTACAACGTGTCAAAGCTGATTTGGACGGCACTGTCAAGCGGATTTATGTTTGCACCCGCTGTCTGAAATCCGGCAAAGTTAAAAGGGCATTATAATAAAAAGCGCGTCATGGCGCTTTTTTATTTGTGTATTTTACTTTTAAAAAACAAGCGTACGATTCCAGAAATAATCCCCGGTAATTTAACGGCATAAATGCGCATATTTAGTCCTCCTTTTACTTAAATATTTTCCAGCCCAGATATATAAGCAGGGCCCCCAGGAGCAGCCACCAGATGTAAGCAGGGAGTTTGACAACAATTATAACTAGACCGGCCACCCCGCATAGCAGGCCGGCCACCCTTCTAAACAGCAGGTTGGAGCCGGTGGCGCGAGTAAACATTTGTATCCCCCTGTTACATCCTATGCGCATATGTCATGGAAGTGTGTAAAACTTACAATGCGAGTTCCATCATGCTCTCGCCGGTCTCCAAATTAAGAATTTTGATGCCCTTGGCGTCCCAGACGGCAATAGATGGCGGATTATTTTCCTTTGGAAGCGCTGGTGAACCCGGATTAAGAAGCACCTTGCCGTCTTTGCGTTCCAACACAGGAAGATGGGTGTGTCCCGATATGATCAAATCATAATCCGCGTCCGCCGGCAGCGGTTGATGGCCATGAACAATTAAAACTTTATGGCGATTAATGTTGAGTTTTGACGCCGGCGGGCTGCCTTTTCCCACCACCATCAAATCCACATCGGCATCGCAATTGCCCCGCACCCAGGTTAGCGGTGTTTCTAGATTGTGAAGTTCCGCTGCCAGGCCAGCGGGGTCGTAACCGGCGGGCAGGGGGTTGCGCGGCCCATGATACAAGACATCGCCAGCGTGAATTACCTGTTCAACATTGCCTGCCAAATCCCAAGCCTTTTTCCACGCGCTGAGGCTGCCGTGGGTATCACTGATAATCAGGGTTCGCATGAGATCATCCTCCTTATACAGTTTGTGGATTTCATAATCGCTTGATATTGGCCGGTCTGTAAATATGACCGGAATTTATTCAGGGCGAGAACCGGCTGCACAGTATCCCTGTTTGTCTTAATTGAGAACTTGAGCGCCTCAGAAACGAGGGCCGCCGCGACTGCAGATGCGAGAAATACATCGACGTCCTTGAGCAACAACCCTGTCAATAAAGCGGTGAACATATCACCCGTGCCATAGATTGTCCGGGTGCTTTCTATGTACGGGAATTTCTGTAACTCCCCCCGATCACGGGAGTAGACATAGTTTACAGCCCAAGTACTGTCTTGATGACAACTGGTGATGACAACAATTTCAGGCCCAAGAGACGCAATTTTCTTGGCGGCAGCAATGGCATCTGAATCGCAGCTAATAGAAATGTCGGAAATTAGTTCTGCTTCAAACTTGTTGGGAGTCACCACCTTGGCTAAAGGTATCAACTCGTGAATGATTTTATCTGTAACACCCCTGGGCACATACAGCCCGCCGGGATAATCCCCCATAACCGGGTCTACAACCAGCGGACAGCTCAGCTTGCCGAGAGTGTCCAGCACCACCCCTGCCCCGCTCGCGCCGCCCAGATACCCGATTACTGTCGCCTGTAAATCACATTTTGTGAGATAGCCGGTTAAATCCTTCAGTAATTCTGGACTGGTCTCTTGGCCCGCAAAGCCAGGGGCGCCCACCCGGCAAGTGTATAATACTGTCGGTATCACCAGGACATCAAACCCCAGTAGCTCGAGAACCGGCTGCGCTGCCCTGTTACCAACATTACCGTCTACAACGTGACTTTCAATTATCGCTATCCTGGTGCTCATCTTCATCCTCCCACTGGCAGATCGCGGCAAAGCCGGAATGCACCTTTATTCGCGCCATTTTTTCGGTTATCCTGTTGCCCATGCCGAAACCGCTGTCGGGCAGGAGCCGTATTCGTTTCCCCGAATACTTGCTGCCGTTGATACTAATCACCACCGGATGATCAATTGCCAGCACAGAAAAATTGCGACCACGACTGGATAACAGGCACTGACTGCGCCTAGAAAACACAAAGTTCTGCCGCCCAACTAGCCTTACCCGCCTGCCTTTGCCCGCGTACCGTAGCAAGGCGCGAAAGTTCAAGAGTTGATGATCAAAGCGCAATCCGCCCGAGACACCAAAGACGATCAATTCTTTACAACTTGTCCGTTTGACCAGCTCCAGGGCCAATTCCAAGTCAGTAAAGTCTTTTTCAACAGGAACTTTAATCAGTTTGCTGCTCTTGTGGCGGTTTAATAAATCAGGAGTAACCGAGTCCAGATCGCCGACAATCCACTCAGGTGCTATTCCCAACTGATCCAAATGCCGCAGGCCGCCGTCAACGGCAATAACCCGTGCCTGTGCAGCGATTTGGGCCAATTTATCGATCTGCATTTCCGGACTGTTTAACACTAAAACAAACTTCACATAAATCCCTCCAGGAAAAAACCGCACACTAGTGCGGTTAACCACGCAGTTGCAGGCAATATTCCCTGGGATGTTCCGCAGAGAATAATGCGCTGCCGGCGACCAGGACATTTACACCGGCCGCACGTAAAGCCGGCGCGTTTATTGCGTTAACCCCGCCGTCAACTGCAATCAGTGGCGCCACAGAAGTCTGTGCGCAAAGACTGGTTACTGCTTCTAGTTTCTGATAAGTATGTTCGATGAATTTTTGCCCGCCAAACCCAGGATTGACCGACATCAGCAATATCAAATCAACTTCAGCCAGAACATGCTCCAACACGGACACCGGTGTTGCAGGATTCAGGGCCACGCCGGCCCGGGCGCCCATGGACCGAATGGCGGTAAGGGTTCTATGTAAATGGAGGGTTGACTCCGGGTGCACCGTCAGAAAATCAGCGCCCGCGTCGATGAATTCCTGCAGAAACCGCTCTGGTTCTGCAATCATCAAATGGACGTCCAGAGTATTGTTAAACTGTCTGTAAACCGATTTCACTAAACCCGGTCCATATGAGATATTCGGGACAAATTGTCCATCCATAATGTCCAAATGCAACCATTCGTTATCAGTGACAGTATCTTTGATTTGCGGGCCGATATGCAGAGGATCTGCAGCCAGCACAGAGGCAGAAACTATAGGTTTAATAACGTGACTCCTCCTTTTCTCTAACTTGGCAAAATATGCGTAAGTAATTTTCATAACGGGTATGGGGAATTACACCGGAATCAACCGCTGCCCTAAGCGCACATCCCGGCTCCTCAACATGTGTACAGGAATTAAATCGGCAAGCTGTTTTTAGCCCGATAATCTCGGGGTACAGCGCCGCCAGATCGCGACAATCTATATCTTCCAATTGCAGTGAGCTGAATCCCGGAGTATCCGCCAACCGCCCGCCGCCAATTGTTTTTAGCAATCGGACCTGGCGGGTTGTGTGCCGTCCGCGGCCATTTTTTTTGCTGACCTCGCCAACGACGATATCATCACGGCCGGTCAAGGCTTGTGCCAGTCTACTTTTGCCAACACCTGACTGGCCGGCCAAAACCGCTGTTCCCCGATTTATCAACTTGACCAGCTGGTCAATTCCATCGCCTGAAAGGGCAGAAATTGCAAGACTGTGGTTACCTGCCGTCTGATATTTTGCAACCAACTCTCTGGCCACATCCGGCGCCAAATCGACTTTATTAAAGCAGACCACCGAATCCATGCCACGATGTCGGGCCAAGATTATCAATTTCTCCAAAAGCAAATAATCGGGCTCCGGATTTGTCACAGACAAAATAATAACTACCAAGTCAATATTGGCCACCACCGGCCGATAGAGTTGGTTTTTTCGGGGCTTGACCGTTTCAATCATGCCTTGATTGTTTGCGGCACCTGAAATATCAACATAATCACCGACACAAGGAGATATTCCCTGCTTCCGTAAAATGCCCCGGGCACGGCAGGTAATAATCTCCCCCTCCGCTTCCACATCGTAAAACCCGGCTAGGGAACTTATGACAATCCCCGAACGCAGTTTTTGTTCACCCATTAGAAATCCAACTCCTGTTGGAGCTGCCCTTCCACATACACTCTTATTTCACCCCGCTCCCAGCCCCAGACCACCCGTGACCACTCTGATTGCTGGCGCACGGTGTCATAAATTGTGCTGCGCGGGCCGGTAACATCCACTACTTCAATCCTGACTTCATAGTCCGCGTCGGGGTCAAGATCGGTCAGAACAATTTCTACTTCTTTCCGCTCAAACGCCCGCAATCGAATGTCAACCTGTTCACCCGGTTGAATATCTTCGCCTGCAGCAGGGAAGTGGCTGATAACAATGCCGCCGGGAGCGCCAAGCGGATTTTCATATGGAATGATGGTCGGATTTAAACCTTCTTCCCTGGCAGCAGCTTTCGCTTCCTCCTCGGTCATGCCAACTAAATCAGGCATCCCAATCGGCCTCGGCCCCCTGCTGACATACAAGGTGACTGATTCAGAACGCCGTACCGGGCCAGCCTCAGGCTCATGGCGGATAACATGGTTGGCCGGAACATCATTGTTAAATTCTTCAACCGGGTCATTATAACTAAGGCGCAGATTATCCAGAATCGAACGGGCCTCCCGCAATTCCTTGCCCTGCAATGAAGGCAATTCAACCATATCCGGACCCCTGCTTACAACAAGCTCAATCACCCGATTCTCTTTAACTACCCGTCGGGCATTGGGGCGCTGAATCACGACATGGTCTTCGGGGATTACATTATGATGGATGTATTCGGTAACTTCATAGCGGAGGTTGCTTTCTTCCAGGATTTCAATCGCTTCACTCAGCTCTTTGCCTTCGACATCAGGCACAGTAACCTCTGCCACGATGAAGAATCCCGCCAGCCCTCGGAAACCCAAATAGAGCAGGAAAATTACTGCCAGGGACAAAAGACCAATACCGCTGTAGAGCCCAATTCGCTTTAACTTGTCTTTATTGGTCCGACTTTCCGATACCGGGGTGAAAATCCTTGTTTCCGCATCATCGTCTTCAGCAGACTCTTCGTCTTCGCCGGCCGCCTCCAGTTTTTTGGTCTGATTCCAACTTCGCAAATCAGCCAGGAGCTCTGAGACAGAATGGTAGCGTTGCTTGCGGTCCTTGACCAGCATTTTATCAAGAATCCGCATCACGCCATCTGTAACCGATTGATTGTAGGTGGTTAGCGGCGGAACTTCTTGTTGCAGGTGTTTCAGTGCGATACCTACGGCGCTGTCGCCGTCAAAGGGCAATGCCTTTGATAACATTTCATACAGCACAATCCCCAGAGAATAAATATCTGATTGCTCGGTGGCCAGCTTACCTTTCGCCTGCTCGGGAGAAAGGTAATGAACTGAGCCCATAATCGAATTGGGCGCAAAAGTTTGTGTTGTGGTGGTAACTGCCCGGGCAATTCCAAAATCCGTAACTTTAACACGCCCATCCTTGGCAATCAGCACATTGTGGGGCTTAATATCACGATGAATAATCTTATTGTTATGAGCATGAAACAGTGCATTGGCAATCTGCCTCGTTATGGCAACCGCACGTCCGGTATCCAACGGAGCTTCCCTGTTAATCAGCGCTTTTAGGGTTTCCCCCTCCACATACTCCATGACAATAAAATAGATATCTTTTTCCTGCCCGACATCATAAATACTGACGATATTGGGGTGAGATAAGCTGGCAGCTGCCTGAGCCTCCCGTCTGAAACGACGGACAAAATCCTCATCACTGGCAAATTGTTGTCTGAGCACTTTTACAGCGACTATTCGGTTGAGCAGCGTACAGCGGGCTTTATAGACAACGGCCATGCCGCCGCCGCCAATGCGTTCGATTATCTGATAGCGATTTACTAGTTTGGTGCCAATCAATGGATTTCACCCCTTTCAGAAAGAATCAAAGTTCAGCGAGAATAAATGTTACATTGTCCGGTGCGCCCCGGTGGGCAACAAGTTTCAACAACCGGTCTTTTTTTATGTCCAAATCAGAATCAGCCATTACCGCTGAATGTATTTCCTGCTCGTTTACAACATCGCTGAGGCCATCGGTACACAATAACAAAAATTGTCCTGGCTGCCAGGGAATATTAAAAACATCTGGTTCAATAGCAGCCTCCGTTCCAAGAACCTGAGTGAGGACATGGCGTTGGGGATGGGTTTCCGCTTCGGAATGCGATATTTTTCCCATTTCCAATAATTGACCACTCACAGAGTGGTCGCTGGTTATCCATTCTAGACCATTATTGTCAAGCAAGCAGGCCCGTGAATCACCAATGTGTCCCACAAGCAGTTGCTGGTCCAACACCGAAACTGCAGTCAAAGTAGTGCCCATTCCCTTTAGATCCGGGTGCGAAGCTGCATAATTATAAACTGCTTCATTAGCTTGGGTAAATGCCTGGGTAAGAGTTTGGGCAGAAACCGGCTGGCTGTCAAAGAAACTGACAATGGTTCGGACCGAAATTGCGCTGGCAACCTCACCGCCAACGTGCCCTCCCATTCCATCAGCAACAATTAACAGCTGATTGTCTTGAGAACAATAAAAGCTGTCTTCATTATTAGCCCGTACCTGGCCTTTCTCGGAGACGCCGATAACTTTCACATCAATCCCCCCTGTTTTTGCCCGCCCCTCGACGCAATTGTCCGCAGGCAGCAGCGATATCTTAACCCAAACTTCTTCTGATAGTAACATTGAGGCCCCGCTCAGTCAACTTGTCCCGGAATTGTTCAATCCGAGGGCTGGGGCGAAAATTTGTTCCAGGCACTTTATGGTACATAATCAGGTTAATAAGACAGTTCTCGCCACGCAGCAGCAACGCCAACTCTCTGGCATCGGCATCACTATCGTTGATTCCATCCAGCACCATGTATTCATAGGTTACTCGCCTGCCTGTGATTTCTGTATAATTTCTACATGTAGCAACCAAATCCTTTAATGGATAGCGAGAATTGAGGGGCATCAGGGTGCTGCGTAGCCGGTCATTGGCGGCATGTAGAGATACGGCTAAAGTAATCCCCAACTGTTCTCTGGCCAAACGTTGGATTTTCGGAATAATGCCCGCGGTGGACAAAGTTATCCGGCGCTGGCCAATCCCGAAAAATTTTGGATCATTGGCTGTCTTAATTAAGCTGAGCACATTATCGTAATTGGCCAAGGGTTCGCCAATTCCCATTAAAACCAGATTACGAAGCGGTTTTAAATTATGCACAGAACTATAATGGAAACAGTGCCATAGCTGCTCCACCAGTTCTTCATGACTCAGGTTGCGCTGTACGCCCAACGGTCCGGAGGCGCAGAACGCACAACCCATGGCACAGCCAACTTGGCTTGAAAGGCAGATTGTGGTCCAATTACGATATTCCATCAACACAGTCTCAATCAGTGAACCATCTCCCAATTTAATTAGGAGTTTTACCGTCCCATCGTCTGTCTTTACTGCTTTCTCGACTAGCGAATCGGTGATGGCATATTGTTTTTCAAACTCCTCCCGTTGGGCGGCAGGCAAATTAGTCATTTCTGCAAACGAGCCGACATATTTCTGGAATACCCATTCACTGATTTGCCGCGCTCGAAACCGGGGAAGATTATGCTTTTGGCACAATGCGGCTAATTCATCGACATACAGTCCAAGCATGTTAAATCATCCTTTGTAGTTTTGCGATAAAAAACCCATCCGTCCCATGGACATGGGGAAAGAGTGTCAGCGACCCCTTATCCGCGGACAACCCGCTGATTTTAAACGGAACTAAGCGTAGGTTCTCATTTGCTTTTACGGCCTTTTCAATCACTGCCTCATTCTCCTCCCACGTCAAAGTGCAGGTGGAGTAGACAATTACTCCGCCGGGTTTAATCAATTTACAGGCCTGGTTGAGCAAATTCGATTGCAGCTTGCTGAGCTCTGTCAGGTCCCCGGGTGAACGCGACCATTTGATTTCCGGCTTTTTGCGAACTACGCCAAACCCGCTACAGGGGGCGTCCAGCAAAATCCGGTCATAGCCGGTGTTGAATTTTGTTTCCAGTGTAGTTGCATCCCCTGCAAGCAGGTCAATATTGTCAATTTGCAACCTGGCCATATTCTGCCCAACAAGCTTCAATCTTGCATCAAACAAATCTACCGCCATCACCTGCCCCGGGGCTGCAAGCTCTGCCAGATATGTCGCTTTGCCACCGGGAGCGCTGCACATGTCTAATATGCTGTCACCTGGTTGTGGATCTAATGCTTCTACAGCCAGCATCGACGCCTCTCCCTGGGCAATAAACCAACCAAGATCGAATCCGGGGACATCGCCAAAGGGTGTTTGCGGTAACACAATCCCCCGGACACTGTATTTACAATGACTCCAGGGTATCCCCTGTTTGTCCAGCTGACGACAGAACTTGTCAATACCGCAAACCTTAGTATTGACCCTAACTGTCAGCGGCGCTGGTTGATTGTTGGCAGCGCATAGCTCACGGGTGAAATCCGCCCCCCATCGTTTGCACCACTTGTCGACAAGCCAACGTGGGTGAGACTCATGCACAGAAATTTCTTCCGGCGCACCATTGGGTAAGTCTGCGAACAAACTATCCCGTTGACGGAGAATGTTACGCAATACAGCATTTACAAACCCGCCAACCCGTGCACCGCCATTCTGGGAAGCAAGCTTGACGGCTTCATTGACAACAGCAAAGTCCGGCACCCTATCCAGGTACAACAGCTGATAAATAGCAAGCCGCAGGATATTCCTGACTCCGGGCGCTATTTTTCGGGCACAAAACTTCTGGATAACATAATCGATAGTTAAGCGATAACTGAGCACTCCATAAATCAGTCGGTACACCAAGCGCATATCCACGGGCTTCAGCTTGGCGTTTTTTAGCTCTGTCTGCAAAACCAGGCCGGAATAGGCCTGGTTTTGCTCGATTTTGTTTAGCAGTTTCAGGGCTAATCCCCTGGGGTTTACACTCACTGTCGACGTTTCCGCAACAAGATTAGCCGGAGCAGATGACTAACAGCAACAGCTGTCGCCGCTACATATGTGAGGGCTGCCGCGTTCAACACTGCTCGCACACCACTCTCTTCCCGGGAGAGAATTACATTGTTTTCCCGAAGCAGGGCAATCGCACGTGAACTAGCGTTAAACTCAACAGGTAAGGTGATTACCTGAAACAAGACGGCGAAACTAAACAACATTATACCAACATCCATTAAAATTCCCAGCCCATCACCCCCTGGTTGGCTGAACAAAAAACCTACCAAAAACAGGGGCATCGCAAGACTTGAGCCGAGTGAGGCAACGGGGAAAAAATTGTTCCTCAAGGTCAGGGCAAAATAACCGCCGGCATGCTGCAGAGCATGACCAGTTTCGTGGGCGGCGATACCCAGGGCTGCCAGTGAGGTTCCTTGGTAGACCTCCCCCGAAAGACGAACGACCTGCTTGCGGGGGTCATAGTGGTCAGTGAGGTGCCCGCGGGACAGCTCCACCCCGACCCCATTTAGTCCTGCCCGATCCAGCAACATTCTGGCCACCTGCGCACCAGACATACCTCTGCCTGCGTGCACCCGGGCAAACTTATTGTACGTCGATTTTACTTTATTTTGAGCATACAATGCCAAAAGCATTGCCGGTATCAACAAAAACATTGTTGTGTCAAAGAAAAACATTTCATCACTCCCTAAACACAGTATCGAGGCAGGCCGTAAGCTCGCCAGCAGCAAACTTACTGTCTTTACAGCTGCCGGAGCCCGGCTGCAGCAAAAATCCTAGAACAGGCACGCTGACATCGGTGATACCGGCCAGCAGTTCCCGTTCGCAAGCCACTGCCAGGACAAGATCGGGACCAGCGGTATTGATATGCTCCCTTGCAGCGGTACCGCCAGACTCAACAAAAACCGGAACCTGCTTTTGCAGATTCAACCGTTTCAGTTGCGCGATGCTGCAGCGCCCGCATTCCTGACACTTGTTAATATCCCGGGTTACATTCAACTGGCAGTCGCTGCTTTGCAGGCACCGCGCTGCAAGCACAACAATATTGCGAGCGCCGGCAATTTTTAATCTTGAAACCCGATTATTTAGGTGAATAATTGTGCCCCGGGGAAGCTTAAAAACCTCGAACAGAAAAATCCAGAATTGCAGCACTCCTCGGGATAACGGCCGCCAAAACGAAGGTTTGCCCCAGATAAGAACAAGAACCGGCAAAGCGAGGTATAAGCCGGCCAGACCAAGCACCCCGCTGACCAGGGCTAGCAACGGAAGTCTTAATATAACCACAATCGATACAACCAGGAACAATAGAGCAATCACACACGCAAATAAAGCCAGTTTAGCAGTTTGTCGCAAATTCGTCTCCGATGCCTTACTAAGTTCTATTGAAATAATTCTCCCTCCTGTATCCGGTATCCATTGATGAAGTCACCGATATCAAGTGCACCTTTTCCTTCCGGTTTAACTTCCAGTGGCGCCAAACCCTGTTCCTTGCAGGCAATGACCAACTGTTTATCAGCGCGGACCACAGTTCCGGAAACGCCCTGACAATCGACAACACGCGCCCGCAAGATTTTGAGGCGTTTATTGCGAAAAGTGCAGTATGCCCCTGGCTTAGGTGACAAGGCCCGGACAAGATTAGCTATTGCTTCAGCAGGTTTTTGCCAGTCGATACGTTCATCAGCACTTGAGAGCATCGGGGCGTAAAGATACTCCCCCGCCGGTTGCGGGATTCGCGGCGCGGTGCCGCTGGCAATCATCCGAACCGTCTTGGGCAGCAAATCCTGGGCAAGTGCCGCCAACTTCTCTGTCAGGCTTTCCCCGGTATCGGCGTCAGTAATTGGGGTTGAAGCCTGCAAAATTATATCACCGGTGTCTAGCCCTTCGTCCATGAACATTGTTGTAATCCCGGTTTCCTTGAAGCCGTGAATCAAACTCCATTCTATCGGCGCTGCGCCCCTCAGATGTGGCAAAAGCGAAGCATGAACATTGACACATCCCAGGGCCGGGAGATTCAACAATTCTTTACCCAGAATCTGCCCGTAGGCGACAACGACAAACAACTCGGGGTTCAATTGACGTAAAAACTCAATGGCTTCCGGCCTATTGACCTTTTCGGGCTGAAAGACTTCGATGCCATTGGCCAAAGCCCATTTTTTGACCGGCGGCGGCATCAGACGTTTGTTTCTGCCAGCCCGTCTGTCCGGCCGGGTGACCACCAGTTTTACTTTTATGTTATCCCTTTTTAACGATTCCAAACACTGGACGGCAAAAGAGGATGTCCCCATAAAAATCAAATTTTCCATTTTTCAACCCTCAGTCACGAAATTCTCTACTTTATCAGTAAATAAAACACCGTTTAAATGGTCTACTTCATGCTGCACGATTCGGGCCAATAAGCCAGATGCTGAGAGGTTCCGTTTGCTACCAGTTCTGTCCAAAAAGTTTATTGCAACATCAGTGCACCTGGTTACTTCACCATAAATTCCGGGGATACTCAGGCATCCTTCTACATCTGTTTCTTTTCCGCTACATTCGATTATCTCCGGATTTATCATCTCCAGCATCGGGAAACTGTCATCCAGCTTGATTACAATTACCGCCAACGATACACCAATCTGAGGAGCGGCTATACCGACGCCCCGATATTCCGCCAGGGAGTCAGCCATATCCTCCAAGAGCGCAGCCAAATGTTGATCAAAATTGTTCACTGATTGTGCTTTCGCCCGCAAGACAGGATCACCTGATTTGCACAAATTTCTGACTGTCATTATACCACCTCTATAACAAGTTATATGGATTATTGTCAAACACAACCCGGACATTTTGTTGCCGGGGAATGTTCTTGCGCACATCATCTATAGCCGCCAATGTCTGCCCATCGCCAGGATGCCGTAAAACAAACTGCCAGCGCCACCAATCCTTGATCTTCTCGATAGGAGCCACTCCCGAGTAGATTAACTCGCCCACCGCACCCAGCGCTTCATTTACAACCCGGACCTGTCCGGTTAATTCGGACTGACTGAGCGCTGAGACAACTACCCGGGTAAGCGCGGTATATGGAGGCATACCAGCGTTAGCCCGTAATTTTAATTCGCGTTGGGCGAATTCACTGAAATTACCCGTCAGAGCGAATTGAATACTGTAATGTTCCGGTTGGTAGGTCTGGATTACAACCTTCCCGGGCTTAAGCCCCCGGCCACTGCGGCCTCCAGCCTGAACAAGCAATTGAAATGTCCGTTCCGCGGCCCGGAAATCAGCTACCGAAAGACTGAGATCGGCCAGTACGATACCAACACAGGTGACATTAGGGAAATCCAGCCCCTTGGCAATCATCTGGGTTCCAACCAATATTCCCGCCTTTTGATTATAAAAATCCAGCAGCACTGATTCACGAGCGGCAATTGTGCCGACACTGTCCCTGTCCATTCGCAAAACCTTGTGACAGGGAAAAAGACGTGCCAGCTCATCCGCCAGTTTCTGGGTGCCAACTCCCAGCTGCCGTAACATATTGCTGCCGCATTCAGGGCAGGCATCCGGCAAACGGCTGCTGTGACCGCAATAATGGCAGCTGAGAATCTTTGCTTGATGCAAAGTCATACTCAGGGAACAGCGGGGGCATGTGCAGCGAAAGCCGCATTTGCGACATAACACCGTCGGCGCCAGGCCGCGTCGGTTTAAGAACAAAATCGCCTGTTCGCCGCGGGAAAGCGTTTGTTCCAAATTATCGATGAGTACTCGGCTAAACATCGACCGGTTTCCTGAGGCCAATTCACGACGCATATCAGCCAGTGCAGTTTCTACACCAGGAGTAAAGATGCGCCGTTGCAATTGGAGTAATGTGTATTCCGTACTGCCTGCCTTCTTCCAGCTTTCCAGTGACGGCGTGGCGCTGCCCAAAAGAACGGCAGCCTTGTGACGGGCAGCCCGCCACAAGGCCACGTCACGGGCATGGTAGCACGGAGTTTCCTCTTGCTTATAAGCTGTCTCATGTTCTTCGTCCAAAACAACCAGCCCCAAATTCCCCACGGGAGCAAAGACAGCGGAGCGAGTGCCAATAACGATTTGAACAATACCGGAACGAATCTGTTTCCAGTACATGACCCGCAGATTATTGGCAAGCCCGCTGTGTAAAATCGCTACCCGCCTGCCAAAGGCCGTCTGAAAACGGGCTACCAGCTGAGTGGTCAAAGCAATCTCAGGGACAAGGATCATCACCTGACGTCCCGAAGCAACCACCTTTTTCGCCAAGCGTATGTATACTTCAGTTTTTCCACTGCCTGTAACACCATGAAGTAAAAAGGTCTTTTGACACGAAAAAGAATCAGTCTCCTGGCAAATGGTATTCACACAGTGAATTTGCTCTTTTGTCAACTGGTCAACCGGATCTAAATTCCAGTTCTGTTCAAGTGCTGGCTCCCGAACCGGGACAAGGAATTTCTTCTTTATAAGTGTTTCCACAGGGGAAAGTGATAGTCCTAGAGATTTGGCAATTTCAGTTTTAGTCATCGGTGCGCGATTATTCATGAAGTCAATGATTAGTTGCTGTTTTTCCGAAAGCGGGTGGTCAGACGGATAGGCCGTCAGCTGCCACAGGGTCGGCAGCTGCCCGCTGCCCGGAGGGGGCAACATCACTGACAGGGCTGTTGATAGAGCGCAGCACGCGCTTTTTGTAAGCCAGTGAGCAAGCTCAATAAGCTCTGGTGTCAGTTCAGCCCGGGAATCCACAATACTACGCACAGGTTTAAGGTTTGCGAACGACGAGTGGGAATCGGTAGAAACTACAATCCCCTCTACAGCTCGGCGACCCAGGGGAACCGACACTCTATATCCAGGCCGGACATCGAGACCGTCATGAACATAATAATCAAGAGTCTGTTCAATATCAGCATGCCGGGGCAGAATAGCCACCTGCACAATTTTCATCTTCTACCCCTCCCGTTCCATATTATAGCATAAAAAAAACAGCGGTTAAACCGCCAAGAATAAACGCACAAATCCCGAGTTTTACAGTTCAATAAGGAAAAAATATTCCAAAAAAGTGCTAAAAACCTTGTAGTTTGGTCACTTTTTTACTTGTACTTTTTGCTAAAGTATGGTATGCTACATTGTAGTATACGTTACATGGTTTCAGGGAGGGTTAACTATGCACATAGCTTGCGTGAAGAACCATGGTATTCCCTATCTCCAGGTCATGGAGAGTTACTCCATCAAGGAGGATGGCGTTTTCAAAAGTAGAAAACGGGTTGTCAAAAATCTCGGCCCCTTGTCCCGGTTTGAT
>VEMY01000068.1 GCA_009711825.1 Bacillota bacterium
AGCTTTGTTTAGACTCTGCCGCTGATGAGCGACCATGGCCAAAGCGCCGATCTTTCAACTCCCCGAGGGGAATTAGCTTTGTTTAGACGCCCTGCAGGTATTTGTCGTTACTGTAGATGTCGATGGGCTTTCAACTCCCCGAGGGGAATTAGCTTTGTTTAGACCTTCTCCCGGCACTCAGCCAGGGTTTTGCCGGTAACAACTTTCAACTCCCCGAGGGGAATTAGCTTTGTTTAGACACCTCAGCCGCCGAAGCTGGATTGGGCGGAACTGAAAACTTTCAACTCCCCGAGGGGAATTAGCTTTGTTTAGACTACTGGATAATTAAACAAGCTGATCAGAGCTAATTTTCTTTCAACTCCCCGAGGGGAATTAGCTTTGTTTAGACGTTGATTTAACGTTGCCCCTGGCGCGCATGTTAAACTTTCAACTCCCCGAGGGGAATTAGCTTTGTTTAGACAGCGGCAGTTCTACTCTGACACCCTTCAGGCTATCTTGACTTTCAACTCCCCGAGGGGAATTAGCTTTGTTTAGACACATTATCAACCATGTCAACGGCCAGGCGGATAAGTACCTTTCAACTCCCCGAGGGGAATTAGCTTTGTTTAGACTCAATTATCCCAAGAATAACTGCACTGCAAAAAGCCTGCTTTCAACTCCCCGAGGGGAATTAGCTTTGTTTAGACAGGAAACAAAGAACACGGTGCGTTATGCGGAGGTTGAGCGCTTTCAACTCCCCGAGGGGAATTAGCTTTGTTTAGACGACATAACTATTATCGAATAGCTGGGCATTTGCTCTTTCAACTCCCCGAGGGGAATTAGCTTTGTTTAGACATATGGGGAAGGTGTTAGGGACTGGTGGTGTGTATGCTTTCAACTCCCCGAGGGGAATTAGCTTTGTTTAGACATGGAGTTCAGGGCGACTAGAATACATTTATTTGGGCTTTCAACTCCCCGAGGGGAATTAGCTTTGTTTAGACAAGCTCACTGAGGCTGCAGACATCGCAGCGCCGCCTTTCAACTCCCCGAGGGGAATTAGCTTTGTTTAGACTTTTATCCAGTTTTAAACCCTGGATCAACGGATAACCTTTCAACTCCCCGAGGGGAATTAGCTTTGTTTAGACGCCAAACGTAATGCCTCCGGCAAGCTTTGCGGAATTTCTTTCAACTCCCCGAGGGGAATTAGCTTTGTTTAGACGAGGAACAATTGCGGGCCGCTGGCCTGAACGTAACACTCTTTCAACTCCCCGAGGGGAATTAGCTTTGTTTAGACGCTGAAAATGATTTTCCGCTACCAGGCGTTCCGAGTACTTTCAACTCCCCGAGGGGAATTAGCTTTGTTTAGACTTAACACCGCGGGCGTGACAGCTTATGCAGCTGCCGACTTTCAACTCCCCGAGGGGAATTAGCTTTGTTTAGACACCCTGAGCCCGAGGGCGACAGGAGCGCAGAAAAGCTTTCAACTCCCCGAGGGGAATTAGCTTTGTTTAGACGTATGGGCTAAAGGCTGACCAGCTGGACGGAGAGATCTTTCAACTCCCCGAGGGGAATTAGCTTTGTTTAGACCCGCAAAGCCCACGACCCCACATACCTGGAAGCCCAGACTTTCAACTCCCCGAGGGGAATTAGCTTTGTTTAGACGCCAGCTTTTGCGAGTCGCGTTGCACCCCCTCACAACTTTCAACTCCCCGAGGGGAATTAGCTTTGTTTAGACGGCGGGGCCGAAACCCCTTGTGGTTCTAAGGAGCAAACCTTCATTTTCGAGCATCGCCTGTTTTCGTCTATCATTGGTGCTTTGAAAACCACTAAAATATCCTTCACCCCCTGAGTTTATTGATTCGAGCATCGCCGGGGTTTTTCCAACACCAGCGATGCTCGATTACTTCGAATGCCGAAATTCCTAAAATCATGCTACCACATTATACCATAACGGATGGTACAATTAAACTATTATGTCCCGGTCTCCCGTTGCGTCAGGTATCATACCTACCCGACGTACTGTCTCTTTGCACTTGCTGCAAAGGTTAAAGAAAGCTATGCTATCTTCTTTGTGATTGATCATTTTTGATAAATGTGCTTCCAGCCAAACGATGTCTTCATCTCTTAAGTTGCCCTCAAAGACGCTATACTGAATTCGGGTCGCATAATTCTTTAAAAGTTTAAAAACCTGGGTGCGACGTCTGTCATTAGCAATATCATAGACTATTACAATATTCTTCAGCTTCATCGGACCAAAAACGCCTTGTAATCAGGCAACTCTCCCCTGATAACCTTAGCAAGGAATCGCGCCTGCAATTCAATAGTTCGTCTATAGGGAAGCGTATATTCAAAAACCGGATGATTAATTTCTTGAGCCATTCGTTGTTGATACGCCATAAAAAACCGCTTCCTACCCGACTCCTTTAGTTGGATGCCCCCAAAATAGTCCTCAAAGTCCTCGATGGCTATAACGCCCTTGTTGATAACGGTCAAAACAACCGAGTCAACTATAATGCTGCGAAATTCCTCCATGAGATCCAGAGCCAACGCCGGGCGACCATAGTGTGCAACATGATAAATCCCCAGATATGGGTCTAAGCCTGCCTGCATTAAGGAGGAAGTAACATCCTTCGTAAGCATGGCATAACCAAAACTGAGCAGGGCGTTTACGGGATCTTTGGGGGGCCGTCGGTTACGGTTAGTAAAATCAAACGTTGTCTCTTCCTTAAGAAGCGAACCAAACACACTAAAGTAATTCCGTGCAGCGTTTCCCTCAAGTCCTCGTAGACTATCTAGCGACTCAACTTCTGTTGCCTTCTGACCTATAATCCCAAGCTGCCGAGCGCTATCAGCAATTTTCTCATCATCGTTTCCCCGCTCATAACGCTTTAACATTGTCCGCATATTGCCAACTTTGCCTGAAACAATCTTTTTTGCTATAGCTAACCGCCAATCTTCATCCAGGGACATACGGAATTGGTCTTGCCGAAGCAGAATATTACGGTTCCAGCACGGATTAAGCCAGCCTTCTAGTCGACCGCCCCTTGTTATAAAAAAGGTGGGCACTCCTTTACGTAGCAAGTTAGTCAGCAAACTGGCAGATGCATTCACTCCATTGGCCACCACAACCTGGTCCACATCTGTGAGCGGCACATCCGCTATTTTATCATTGTCCTGAGTTACCACTATTCGTTCGCCTCGTTTACGCAAATAAGCTCCTGGGGTATCAACATAAAGAGTGCGGCCCAGATTTATTCCGGGTAAAGGTCGCGCTGGTTTAGTTCCTGCATTAAGACTATCAACCTCTTCATGTAGGCAACGGGTCGCCAAGCTACACCCGTTACATCGGGAATCTGCAACAGGGTTTGGGACTTCCCCCGACTGGATTATTCGTCTCGCCTCACGAAGGGTTAACCGTGTTGTCTCCCTTAGTCCTTCATCGATCCAGATTTCCTGACGGCGCTTACTGGCAGCATAATAGACATAACCTTTCTCTATATCCTGCTGCAAATGTTCTTCCAACAACATGGCCTGGCAACATAGCTGTACTGCATCATTTAGCTTGTTACCGCGGCTACCAGACTTGAACTCAACAGGATAATATTGTCCATCTTTCTCTTCCACCACATCGAGGATTCCTGACAGGCCTAGGTTTTCAGAACTGACATGAATACGCCTGTATTGCACATACTCGCCCCTGTCCACCTGACCATAGGCATCCCGTCTCTCTTCCTCAGCGACACCCTTCTCTACAAAATAGTTAGTGTCCTCAGCACCTTCCACAACCCGGTAGTAATAGTTGCGTGGGCAATAGAGCAGCTCAGCCACACCGGAAACCGGCAGCAATGGTGCTTCAGTTATTTTTCTCTCCCCCTCTCAAAACCAAACTCCGGAGAGTAGGGTAAATCCAAAAACCAGAGTTTGTTTTTATCGTAACCGTAATCCTGAAACAACCAGACGGCAACCCGGACCCCGTAGTCGGCAATAACATCTCGATTGTCTTTTGCTAACACTTCTCGCTCATAACAGGCGGGAATTACTGTTACTGTTGAATTGGGAATATCCCGAACCTGGAAACTTCCGGCAGAAGACTCCTCACCTTCATCTCCGTAGCGTTCTTTTGGCGTACGACCAAACACTATGTCTTCCAGAATCATCTCGCGCATAACCGAATCGCACAAATCCGGCGAATCAGTAAAGACCTGGTCAACCCAAGTTTGGGCTGTGGCGTAAGTATAATCACCCTGGACAACCTGCCAGCTGCGCAGCAGCCATTCCCGTTGAATCGGCAACCCGTAGGGCAAAAAGTCTTTTTCGTCCTGCCAGTCCAGCGGGAAAAGATGCAGGTGATAATCATGATTGGCCGGCAGATAATTGCGGGCTTGACAGCCCGGACAATCACAGCTGTTGTTGTCCGGCAATTTTCCTTTGCGATGTAACCTGCCTCCGCGCTGAACGATACTATCCACCGGAGCAGCTTGGCTGTACATAACATCCGCGCTGATGTCCAGACTCAGTTCACAAACCTGGGTACTGACTAAAAGCACGCCCTCACTATCGCTCAAGCCCCATTTTGCAATCAACTCTCTTTGTTCGGCGGTTCGCTCAGAAACAGGTTCAAACAGTGCTTTGACCAAGCGCTCCTTATCCGAACGGTCACAACGACGGAACTGGGAGTGGTAACATACAATATTCACTTTCGGGAACTCTTCTGCCAACTTCTGGGCCAGTTTCTGGGCAAGCCCTACCCGGTTTACAACGAGCATCTGCTTGCTGCCCAGATAATGTTTGACTAGGGACAGTAGCTGTGTTGATAAATTACCCTCTGCACTCATAATCGGCTGATCTTCTTTAATAACGGTGTACGGTCGTGCAGGTATTTGCTCATGTTGATTAATTACTTGGTATGAGCCTCCGGCTTGCTGTTGCAGACGGTCAAGCACTACCTGGGGCATGGTCGCTGTCATAACCATGTGGGGAATGTGCAGATCGCGCATCAGCTCCAGACATTGGCCGATTTTATTGAGTGTAAAGTGGTCATAATAATGAACCTCATCAAAGATTACCGCGGCAGTGAAGATATTGCCGAAGGAACGATCGGCATATTTATAGCTGTGTAACAACGAATACAGCAGATGATCCACTGTGGATACGGTCACAGGCAGGTTATAGAAAGTGTTTTGGTATTTCTGCTGTCGCTTCCAGGTATCCCGTTCTCCATCCGGTTCCAGACGCAACACACTTTCAACTTCTGAATGATAAATTCCCCTTAACTTGTCAGGAATACCATATTTACCGGGCAGATCCCAGTACATCGAATTGGTAGTGAACTGAGTTGGCAAAGTGAAGATAATTCGGTCGGCCTCATCAGCCCGGATTTTATCCATGGCGAAGGTAAGAGCGGCCCCGGTCTTACCCACACCGCAACCGGCCCGAAGGATCAAATTACCAGTTGTAGCTGCCACTTGTCGTTGAATTTCATTGGGACTTGTTGCGACTTCCGTCTGATTAAACCCTTTTACGGCCCCCCAGTGGAAGCGAATCATGCCTCCCCCGCCAGTCAGGTTGGCGCTGGCTTCGTTATCGGCTAAGCGTAATTGGGTATGGAACAGGCAGTAGAGCGCTTTAAAGCGAAGCCGTTGTTCTGAGTCCAGCCCGGCAACCATTCTTTGCAGCTTATTGACGATTCTTTGTCCTTCAGCGCCAGTAAACTCCGCCTTGGAGATTGGAGGCAAATCTAAATCCGCAAGCACTGCGTTTATATGTTGAAGTTCTGCGCCAATCCGCCCCAAAGCTGTTGTCCTAGCATCTTGAAAACTGCCGTTGTGCAGTTGCCCATGGTGGGACAGTATGGCCAAGAGCATGGCTAAAGCAAAAAGGTCCTGCTTACCTTTATATGCTTCTTTAGCCATCAGCATCGAGAACAACGTATGTGTGATTTGCGGCCCCTGACCGCGCAAATAACGCTGCCAGGGGCCTGTGCCTTTGCCCAAATCATGGGCGGCCGCCATAAATTCCATTATTTCTTCCAAGCCGTCAACCGGCAAGCCAAGTTGCTTCAAGCGTGCTTGCCAAACCGACAACGAACGACGAATAATTCTCAACATCTTTTCCCGGGTCAACTCGCTATGCCCGGCCAAAGATTGTTCCGGTTTCGTCTTGGCCAAGAGCATCAGAACACCACCCGCCTGTTCCCGGCGACCCATGCCTCCAACGGCTGATCAAGCTCCAGTTTGGGTGCCAAGTAAAACGTCCTGTATTCGACGCCAGTCCATGAGCGCTTGCCCTTTGCCATCTTGAAACCAATGGGCAGGTAAACGGTTTGGCTCTCATTCGTTGGCTTAACACCTGTCTCCACGGGCAGGGCGCCGTGGAGAACGGTCGCCTGTTCTTTAGATTCGGCGTGCATTTCCACCTGGTCAATCTCGACCAAATCATCACTTTCCCCCAAAGACAGTGGGTAGACAGGGTTAATGAGGGCGGCTGCAATCTGTTGGGCCAACCTGTCCTCCGCCAATAAGTACATTCGAAACTGGGGTTGGAGCAATTTCTGCCGAATTAACAAGGTCCGCCGATCCGGGTTACGACTGTCCCGCTTAATAATCCGGGAATAGGTTTCAATTATGTCACCTTCTGCCTCCAAACCTACATTAATCTGGAGTTGTGACATCAGGTCATAATGGTCTGCGGGGATGCCCAAGGCACAACCAACCAGCCCGAACAGCGTAGTCGGCGGCGGCACAGGATAACTGAAATTAACATTGATGGTGTATGGCATCCGAAATGAGCACCAAAAGGGCACGTTGAGTCGAGCCGTGACAAGCGATTTCATCGCCGCCACCGCCTATAGCAACGCTTTGAGAGACTGGATGACCTTGTGAACCGGCATTACCTCCACCCGATGATGACCCAAAGTCTCACGCACTGCAGGCCAGTTTGCTACCAGACCAGGAATACCGCCAAAAAACACCTTGTGACCTAAATCCTTGTTTTCTTGTAATGCCACATTTAGAGTATCGACTTGGATAGTGCCATCATCGTTTAACTCCAGCGCTTTCAAACCCCGCTGATTATATGTGTCTTGTACAATCGCTAGCAACATATCCGGGGCCAAGGAAGCGGCTGCCCGGGCCTGTTTGGCAAATCCGCTGAGGTTAAACACCCCATCCAGGACAGCAGATATCCGTGCTTTGCGTTCCTCCTCGCCGATTTCTACTGCAACATCCCAACCAGTGACCCGTTGCTCCTTGTTCTTCCCCTCAATGACGGGCCTGCGCATCAGGCCGACATTGGCCACATCCAAGACCAGCGCGAAGCGATAGATATTTTCTGCCATCTGCACGTTGGCAATACGCATGTCTTTGCTAGCCCGTTCATCCTTATCCATTACACTTGAACGGGTTAAAAGATCCGTTACTATCTCTGCTGGAATCTGACCGAGCCCGGGGGTCACCTTCAGCGGCGACCAGCGCCGGTCTCCGCCTTCACCTTCCTTGGTGGCCAGAAAACCACGGAGGTCGCAGCCCCAACAATTTTCCACATCAGCACAAGGGCGTTCACTGACACATTTGAACTTGTCCGGATAGGTGCGTGCAATTGTGTCAAAAAGGGCTGTACGGGTTGCCTGCCCGGAAACATACGGCTTGGAGCCGTTGGCATATGTCTTCAGTTCGGTAAGGTTTCCACTGCCTTGACCGGAGTTGAGATTACTCAAGTCCGCCTTGGTCAGCCACACTAAGGTTATCGCCTTCATTTAGCTTCGCCTCCCTGTTCTTTTTTCTCATTGCGTAGGTTATGCATAGCTGCTAAGCTGGCATAGATCAGCATCGTGTCCCGTATCTCCGCGACGTTTTCTTTGTTTACCGACGACAAAATATTTTCCACCCGGCTCTCCTTGGGAGCCCATACATCCTCGCCGCCGAACTTTTTGGTGGTAGCGGCAATCTTGTGCATTTTGAGGAATGCATCCTTAAGTACTCGACGTAAAGTTGTCTCGTCGTGGGCATTATTGATGCTAGTCATTAGACCAACGTCAGAAGCAAATACCCGCCCGATTATACCGGACACAGTCCTTACATCTTCCAGCAATTGTTTTTCCAACACATTATCCACCTCCAGGGCATAATCAAAGAATGGTCGGGCAAAACCCGTCGCAAGGGGCCTTCCCTCTTTATACAGGTCAAACAATGCTGTCGAGACGTGGCGCCAGTTTCTGCTCACCAGACCCTCACTGAACAATTCACGACTTCTGCGGTTGCCTGCAGACATAAACCGCAGTAAATGACGATACAAGTCTCCTTCCTTCCCATCCCCGTACTGAAGCGACTCCACCAACTTGAACAGACGGCTGTTCACTTGTAGAAAGTTGAAATGGGCGAAAATTACGTTGGTCCCCTTGCTGTACCGATAAACAACCCAACGCCCGACCTTTGTTTGCTTCGCCGGCTCGAGACCAAAATCCCAATCTTCCAATCCCGTTTCCTCGTGATACGTATAACGGTGACGCAAATTCCAGTAGACGCCGATAAGCGAAGTGTAGAGATCAGCGTCCCCACCAGGCAGCTCCCGAATGTTGGTCCGGTAACTTAGAAGCAAAGGGGAAGCCATATCAAGACTGTTGTTGCGAATTAAATGTCGCACTTCAGCTAATAGGGTCAGGTCATCCACCTGAGGCACCAATAAATGCGTCCGCCCCTCAACGAAATAGGGCAAATCTGCACAAGCAGCTGCAAAGGTGTTAAGCAAGTTGCAAGTGGGGCACATTGATGCTACGACCACAGAACCCCGGTGGCCACGCACCACGTTGTTATGATGCTGATTATAGAACGGGTTTTTGTTCTGACGCATCTCATACTCCACTGCCGCCTCCCTGCCACATAAGCTGCAAGGCTTGTCCCCGCCGGACCGCCACTGGTCAAAAAACGCTCGTACATCCTCATCCACTGCCTTACCTAGCTTCTCCCAGTCCTTCTTTATGCCCGGATAGTTGCGCTTCAATGATGCCGTCACTTTTGCTCCTGGTTTTATTTTTGGCACCCGTAAATCCTCGGCATCGACGTTTTTGCGTTGTCGTTTTGCCTCAAAATGACGCAGACGCTCCACTGCATATTGCCGTTCCTTGTCGCTTAACTTCCACTCCTGGCCTGGGTCCAAAAATCCTGTTTCCAACCTTTTTGCTCCGTAACCCAACAACTTAACTTCAAGTGGACGCAAAACACAGCGATTTAGCTGCTCGACCAGGTAGTTCCGCAGCAAGTTTGAAGCAACTTCAACGTTGGTAACAGAAAGCCTCAACATACCACTCTCCAACTCCCCGTCAAGTTCAGGGTTATCCTCAGCGACTTGAGCGAGAGCAACTAAACCCCAGTCCATCCAAGGATCTCCGGTACGAGTAATGACTATCTCCATCAATTCACCTCCCTGTAAAAGATGATTAAATTGATTATACAGAGTAGCAGTGACAAGTTGTGTCACGAGGATGTATTTTCTGAATTCTACAGCCTAAAAGTTTTTCCTGCAAAAAATGGAAAGAGCAAGTCGAATTGACTAGCTTTTTTTAATCTGGTTGCAATTTTAATTATGCCAATAGTAGCAAACTCTACGTAAAATAATTTCTCTATGGTCAGCAACTTCCGCTTGAAATACTGTCCAGTTTTTCGGAGTTCAGCTTATAGCCGTCAAAATCATAAAGCCCGAGCTCAACTGCCCTAACCATCAAATGCAACTGTCAAGAGCATTTGAGAACATTATTTACTGCAAACTAGCCTCGCCCATACCCATGCCGGTCTTGTAACCAATGCCGGCAAAGGCAGCGTAATGAGCCAATGCAATTATTGTCTTTTTTACATCCGGTTCGATGTAGGGGGCAAAAGTATATTCCACACTGCCGGTAAAACCCAACTGGCCATATTTGCTGAACTTAATAAAGCTTGTCTCCAACTGATAGCGGCTGACCATAAGCCGTGTATCCAACTCCGGTAGATTCAAGCACTCCGGGGCACACCGGTTCCACCGTTCTTTAAGACTGTTAAAAACTAGCTGCGGCTCAGGAAAAAGCAACTGCTGGCCCTGACTGCGAAACGATGTAGGTGAACTGAAACGAATGGTCAGGTGTTTCGCTTCCCCGGGCCTTGTTTTCAATTTCTGATAATCACTTTCTAGCAATAGAGTCCATTTCAGCCAGCGACATGTGGCGCTGCCAAGACGCAGGTTGTGCTCGGGCCGAACCTGTTCCAACATTGGGATAAGAGCTTCCGACATTTCCCTGTTCAGAGCTGCAACAGTAAAGAAATATCTCTGCCCTGACTCTAAGTGAAATCTGCCCTTAGAGCGCTGTCCACTTCCTCGCAGAGGGGAAAGCGAAAAAGGGTTGCTGTCAGTGTCGTGGATTTTGGTGGCGACGGCGTTATTGGCCAACATGGCGAAGAAAAGTCCATGACATTCGGTGCCACCCAGTCCATAGACAAAGCCTGGCTCAAGGCACTCTAACTCTAACCGATATTTTTTCAGAACACTCATCAGTACATATCCCCCATGGCCGCAATCTCGTTTCGCATCGCGTCCCGAAAATCCTGGGGAGACACGACCTCCACATTGGTTCCTTGGCTGAGCAACCACATTTTAATCCCGCCACCATATACCTCGGCCTCTACCATGTAGACATCGCCAGACTGACTGATAACGCGAGCAGTGGGCAGTCGGTCCAGTGTCGCCTCAAGGGCCGGTAGCTTAACCCGGATGCGGAGCGTCATTAAATCACCCTTTTGCATAAACTGGATGCGTTTACGGAACTCGCCTTCACTAAACCGTCCATACTGGGCGCGAAAGTGCCGATCAGTGACTGTATAGCCCTGAATGCGGTCCAGACGGTATACTGTGGGCACAGGGTAAGCTGTACCAACGATATTGGCAATCAGGTAGAAGTAATAATCGGAAAAAAGCAAGGCCACCGGCTCAATAATTCGCTGCACAGGCATGTTCTCGGTCGCCTTGGTATACGTCAGCTCAACCAACAGACTGCGCCTGATAGCGTCATTCAAGTCCCACAACGAACGTAGAAGCGCTTTGTCATGGCTAACTGGGGTATAGTGGTGCATTTCGTCCCCGATTGCCTCGCGGACAACCTTCTCATCATCGGGGTCGCAAAGCCTGGTTAACTTATTTAGAAGCTTGATTTCCTCCTTATTAAGCGATCTGCTGGCAAGCATGATCTTGGCAATGGCCAGAATTTCCTCCATGCTCAGCCAAATCTCCATGTCGCGTGGCAGAGCATAGGTGCCCTTGGCACGATCAAACTCTAGCTCTATTCCTGGTATTTCATCGGCTAGAAAACACTGTATTTCCTCGATATCGCGGTCGAATGTCCTGGTTGACCTGTTGCTGCTGTTGGCCTGTTGCTGCCTGCTGACGGCCTGGCCCCGGAGCAACTTATAGAATATCGAGAGTACCCGCTGCGCTTTTTCCTGCTTACTCATTATTTCACCCCCGTGCTTTCAGGGAAATTATACCATACCCTTGTCCTATTGCATACAATTGTGAACAGGCGTATACTATTGAACAGCACCAAAAATGAACGGGGGTTTACTTATGGCCCAAGTCCTCAAGGATGAATATCGGCGGGCAATTATTGCTGCAGCTAAAAAGGAATTTTATGTCTATGGCCTGCAGGGCGCATCGATGCGCAATATCGCCAAGGCGGCTGAGATGAGTCCGGGTAATGTCTATCGCTACTTCAAAAATAAAGAGGCGCTGGCCCAGGAGATATTGGCCGGCACCCTGGAAAAACTGGAACAGACAATTAGTCCGCTGATCAAGACACAGCCCGAGGGGACTGAGGCGCGACTTGAACATTTTCAGGTCCGCATTGAACAAATGGCTGATCAGTTGGTGGAGGTTTTCATTGCGGATCAACAAGAATTCATCATCCTTATGTATCACTCACACTACGCCGAACAGCTGATTTTGTGGTTCAAAAAAACCCTGACTGCGCTTGTAGACAATTGGTTCCCCGATTACGCTTCCAACCGCCAGGTGGAGCTACTTTGTCACATGCTCTCGGAGTCGATTATTGCCGGACTGACCCGAGGCTTTAAGGAATCCGTAAATTCGATGCAGCCTGCGGAAATTCGCTGGACGATTCGAACTTACTTACATTTATACACGCTGATGCTATCAGCCGGGGGGGACCATTATGAAAAAATATAAGAAGTGGCTGATTGCCGGAGCAGTCCTGGCCGCCGTTATCGTCGTTGCTGTTGTATTTGTAAATGGAAAACCTGAGCCTGTTATCGAGCCCAAAGTAGCCCAGGTTAGAGTGCTGGCCATTAACAGCGCCATCAACGAGGAGTATGCCAAGTACATCGGCATCATCCAACCCCTGGAGTTACACCAGGCCACCTTTAGCACCATCGGCACAATAGAAGCGGTGCATGTCAAAGAAGGGCAACGGGTGAAAAAAGGGGATGTGCTGGCGACTCTGGAGACGGAATCGGCGCAAATATCCCTGAGTAATGCCCAAGAATCGCTGGAGGCGGCACGTCACCAGCGAGCGGAAGCCTCCGCCCTGATGCGCGCAGAGGAATCTGCCTACCTGGATGTAAAGCGGAGAGCGAGCAGCTGATTATTGACGCAAAAGAAGAGATGCTGGCCAGAGAAGTGCTCATGGAAGAGGCGGAAGCAGAGTTTGAGCAGTTGGCCGCGGAGCATGGGCCGGAAAGCGAGGAGGCGACCGAAGCCTACGCCGACTTTTTGGCTAAGCGGGTGGAATACGAGGTGGCTAAGGCCGCTTACGAGCGGGCAGAGAACAGCGGTGAGCCAGTGGAAGTGCAGATCGCCTACGCCCGCTACCAGGCCGCCAAGTCTGCCCATGACGCCGCCAACGTTCAATATAATATCGCGCGGAACAATTTGGACCTGGCCCGAGGAAACATCGAGCAAACAAAGCTGGTGGCGGCGCTGGACGGTACTGTGGTAAAGGTAGTCGCTGGGGCGGGCGACCTTGCCACCCCCCCCTGGCGCCGGTGGCGGTAGTGGCATCTCATACGGTGACAGCAGATATCGGGTTGTCCCAAGGTGATGTCAATTCAATCCAGACAGGGATGGAGGCAACAGTCACCGTTAACCAAAAGGAATTCCAGGGGACGGTCATCGATGTGGCTCTGCTCCCCGATACAACCAGCCGCACATACCAAGCCCGCATCGCCATTGAGGAAGAGACCGGCCTGAACCTTGGTGAAACTGCGGCGGTGCAAATTAATACCGGTCCCAGAGAAGGGATCTGGCTCTCCTTACCGACAATCATGAATGACGGCGAGCGCTGGCCAGCGACATCCGCACCGACCTGGCCGATGTGCCCCAATTTATCCTCTCGTTGTCCAACGACCAGTACAGTCTCGACGATTTGGCCAGTTATGCCCTGGAAATCCAGCAAGCAATTGAGAACGTGGATGGGGTCATCGGGGTAGACATCGATGGCAGCTTGACAAAACAGGTTGTTATCAACGTGGATATCGATGGCTTATACTTATACCGGATATCCATGGAAACACTGGTTGCCCTCCTGCAGGCCCAGAATCTCAACATCCCCTCTGGTTCTATTGATTACGACGACAGCAGCATAAATGTTAAAACCCCGGCGACCTTTGAGTCCCTACGGGATATCGAGAATATTGTCATCAGTGGCTCCGAGCAAGAAGTTGGGTTTGTGCGCCTGAGTGATGTGGCAACCGTCAGCATTGAACCCACCGACGATTACTATTTTCGCCACAACGACCAAAATGCCGTGCTTTTGACCGGGTATTTTGAGACCGACACCAACGCCGTCCTGATTGGCAGGGAGGTGCGCCAGGTAATTGAGGAGCAAAAACAATACCTGCCTCCGGATATCGTGTTTCATGAGTTGGTCTTTTCCCCCGAGGATATCGACCGCTCGATAAATAACTTCATTATTAATCTGCTGCAAAGCATCGGCCTGATTGTCGTCATCGTCATGATTGGTGTGCGCTTGCGCAACGCCCTGGTGGTTTCAATAGCGCTGCCCGTCTCAATTCTACTCTCCCTGATTTCTATGTATCTGCTGAATATCGAGTTCCACTTTATCTCCATCGCGGCACTAATTATTTCCCTGGGAATACTGGTGGATAATGCGATTGTTATCAGCGAGGCGATTCAGCAGCGTATAAACGCCGGCGAGGAAAACTCGCTGCGATTCAGGCGGCAGTTCAGGAAACGGCACGCCCGATATTTACTTCCACCCTGACGGCAATCATCGCCTTTGGCATCCTCTTGTTTGTTCCCGGAATTATCGGCAAAACAGTGGCCACCATCCCGCTAGTGGTGATCGCAACCCTGCTGGCCTCTTATTTTGTGGCCATGTTAATCATTCCGGTATTTGCCTATATCTTCTTCAAGCCGGAATCTCAGCAACGGGTGGAGAAGGTTTCCCACTCACTACCGAAGCGGTTCTTCGAGACGTTGCTAAACTTTGGCCTCCAGTACCCCCGCCGGGTCATTGCCGGCGCCTTTGCCACTTTGCTAATCGCCGGGTTGCTCTTTGCCCAATTGGGCATGAGTTTCTTCCCCTACTCGGATAAGCCGATGATCTACATCAATGTGAACACCGAATCTCTGAACCTGGCGAAAACCGGCGAAATCCATGACCAAGTCATGGAGGTGCTGGCGGAGTTCGAGGAGATAACCCATGTGGTGTCGGCAGTTGGGGCCGGCGTGCCCAAGTTTTTCATAACTGCACCGCTTGTTCCCCCCTCCCCGGACACGGCTCAGTTTGTGTTGCAATTGGATTACCGAAACAGTGAGTATCAGGATAATGACGCGCTGGGCTTTGCGCTTCAGCAGGCAATGGATCAGCGCATCGTCGGCGCCCAGGTGGAGGTTAAGCACCTGGAGTATTCAATGCCCGCCGATGCAAAGCTGGTATTTAATCTCAGCGGCCATGACCTGGATGACCTGATTGATGCCTCGCTCATCGTTCAGGAAGTGCTGGCGGAAATGCCCGGCACCATTCACGTGCGGGACAATTTCACCCCCAAGGAATACGAATATGTAGTGCGCATTGACGAAGATTACCTTGCCACCAGCGGAATATTAAAGTACAACATCGTCAAACAAATCAATACTGCTTTGATGGGCGCCACCCCCTCCAGTTACCGGGCCGGAGGCGCAGAGATGGATATTCTCGTGAAAGCAGATATCCGCTCCTTAGATGATTTATACCGGCTGCCAATCCAATCTTCCGCCATCGATGCCTATATGCAGCTGAACCAATTGGCCTCAGTGGATATTCAGGCGAGACTGCCTTCAATCTACCGTCAGAACCGCCAACGGACAATCACTGTGCTCAGCGATGTTTTACCGGGCTACTCCCCTGCCAAACTGGAGTTGGATTTCCGGCGCCTGTACGGAGAGGAGATTTTGCCCGAAGGGGTGTCCATCGAGTATAGTGGCGAGTTGAAGAATATAACCGACCTGCTTTCCAACCTCGGCTATACGTCACTGGCAGCAATTGGCCTAATCTACATGGTACTGCTGGTGCAGTTTAAGCGGTTCAGTAAACCCTGGATTATCCTGACCAGCATTCCACTCCCCCTGACCGGCGTGTTCCTCGGCCTGTTTATCTTCCAGATCGATATCCAGGCGATGGCACTATTTGGCGCCGTGAGTTTGTTTGGGATTGTCGTCAATAACGGTATCATCTTGACGGAGGTAATGGACGACGGAGTGCGGTCTGGACTAAGTGTGCAAGATGCCTGCCGTCGGGCTGTTGATATTCGCTACCGGCCAATCATGCTGACCGCCACAACCACCTGCGCCGGCCTGGTGCCGCTGATTTTAGGCCGCGATCCGATGACCGCCCCCATGGCTCTGGTCCTCTTTTTCGGACTGATCATGTCCACCGTTCTGACAATGGTGATTGTTCCTGTGCTATATTACTTGACTGTCCGGACAGGGGGACAGGTCCCTCGTCCGGCTGCAACTAACTCTGAATTGGTTATCCAGCGGGAAATATGATAAAATCTGGATATCCGCTTAACGAGGGGGAGTTAGCTTGACGAAGATGCAACGAGTTCTGGATAATCTTAACCAGGTTCTAATAGATAAGGGGTCCGTGGTCGAGTTATTGTGCGTGGCACTGCTCTGCCAGGGACACGTCCTGTTGGAAGATGTGCCGGGTCTGGGCAAGACGATGCTGGTCAAGGGCCTCGCCCGCTCCCTGGGCGGCAAGTTCAGCCGTATCCAGTTCACCCCGGACCTCTTGCCCTCTGATGTAATTGGGGTGACGATTTACAACCAAAAGACCATGGAGTTTCTATACCGGCCCGGCCCGGTGATGGCAAATATCGTGCTTGCCGATGAAATCAACCGTACTTCGCCCAAGACCCAGTCCAGTCTGCTGGAAGCGATGGAAGAGCGGCAGCTGACGGTAGACGGCGAGACATGGTCCCTGCCCTCCCCGTTTATGGTGGTGGCAACCCAAAACCCGATTGAATACGAAGGCACCTTCCCATTGCCGGAGGCTCAGCTGGACCGCTTCCTGCTGCGGCTGGAGATCGGTTACCCCGAGGAGCATACAGAAATGACAATTGTCCGCTCCCAAGAGGATGGCAGTCACCCGCTTACAGGTATCGGGCAAGTTATGGACACCGATGAGCTAATGACGGCTCAAAAGCTTGCGGGCAGTATCAAACTCAGTGACGGCCTGCTCCACTATATTGTTGAGCTCTGCTCGGCGACCCGCAAACACCCCGCCCTCTACCTGGGGGTCAGCCCCCGGGGCTCACTGGCTCTCGCCCGCTCCGCCAAGGCCCTGGCTTGGCTCCGGGGCAGGGATTACGTGCTCCCCGATGACATCAAGGAAATGGCGATACCGACCCTCAGCCACCGGCTGATTCTTAACCCCGAAGATAAACTGCAGGGACTCAGGCAACAGGATATTGTTGATGAGTTGGTTAACTCGATTTCTGTGCCAACGGAATAAAAATGGGCTGTTCCCTCAACTGACGGGAACAGCCCTTACTACTACAGAGCTACCCTGGGGCGGCTCTGTTATGGAAATGTGTAGATCTCACAGTTTGCGTACCTTCGCCAGTTGGTTCACTCAGTCCCGGACAAGGGACCTGTCCCCCTGTCCGCGGAATTCGGCGAGAAGCAAATCGACCATGCGGCCGTAGCTTTGAACTCCGTCGCTTTGGCGGTTGGCCCGGAGATAGGTATCATTCATGCGGGTGGAGACCCGTTCCACCGGGCCTTCGAATTGGGCCCAGTATGCGCTCCAGTCCCGTAAATCCCGGGCCACACCCGGGCTGTACAGCTCCCGGATTTCCATGTTCCGCTCCGGGTCATGCTGGTAGAGGGCGCGCATGGTATGGATCATTGCCAACATTGTCCCGGAATATTGAAAGTCAGGGTCCGGGTGCAGCCTGCTGGCCAGCCAACCGATATAGTTGGCCTCGTCTTCCCGGGCAAAACCCCGCTGATGGGCCATTTCGTGAATGGTGGTGGCAGGAAGCAGCATATGGGGAATATCGATATTCACATTCGCCTCTCCGGTAAAGGGTATATAGATGCCGCTGATGCCTGACAGGGATAAAAATCTGGAGAAATAGACCCCCTTAGGACGGCCAAAGTTCCCGCCCAGTTCGGGATAGAGCTTCGCAGCGTTGTCGAAACCCGCCTGGGCCCGATTGAACATGCCACGGATATCTGTGGACAGGGTCATGACTCCTTGCTCATCCTCTGTTACTTGTTCCCGCAAAGCATTGGCCATGTGGACAAGTTCTTCTGCCAGAACCGCTAGTTCTTCGGTCGAGGCAGGTTCCACCGGCAGACCGGAAAGCTCGGCAAATGAGCTGCGATGATAGTTCAATCCCCACATCAAATTAAACACCACATAAACGACAAGTGCCCCAACGCCAAGTCGGGTCAGCTGCCTCCCAAGGGCGTACCAGTTCAGGCGCCGGGCCCTGTAAAGACTTATGGCTGCCCGCACCAGCTTATACAGAAGCCAGATTCCCAGCGCTATAGCCAGAACTTCAGCTACAGAAAAGGGAAATATGCCGGTAAATCTACTTAGGGGGCTGATGAGCCAACGATACAGACTCCTAGCATAGACAGTTTCCACCAGCTGCGAAAACCTTGCTGCATTTAAAATTAAAAGCGTTGCTGCGCCAAGCGCAACCAGGCCGGCAATCCGCAATTTTGGCACAGTCTCTCACCTCTAATTCATTGCTGCCATTCTCTCGTAAACTTTAGCAACCAGACCACACGGTTTTATACTTCGATTATACCACAGCAAAAACGCCTTGAGTTCTAGGGCGGTCGGGAATTAATTGCCTTTTGTTGCCTCACAACGATAAAACTAAATACAATAAGCCCCGCGCGAGCGGGGCATTGTTTTACATTCGTAGCAGAAAGTCACCGGCTAGGCGGCTTTATCGATTGTCAGGTCCCGGCGCTCCAGGCGCATGAGCCGGAACAACCAGGGAGCAATTAATGTTACCCACAGCCCCATGATCAGATAGCGTAGGAATGTGGCGGCATGGAGTGCAAGTCCCTCCTCGGGGGAGCCAAAGAGCATCACTTCAAACAACTCTTTTAAGATAATACGCAGGCCAAAAAGCACAGCCAGACCAATTACGGTCTTGATAATCCCCTGCCACCAGGTTCCCCGCTCTTTAAACCCGACAAATTCCAGCTCCAGGCGGTAGCCCCAAAGGGCCCCCAGGGCGAAACCAGTGGTCAGGGGTCCGTCGCCTGTGGGATGAATCAGGAAAAGCACAGCGACAAAGGCGATACTGGCCAACATCCACTGATTCAAAGTGAGTTCCAGCTTTATTTTACGCCAGAGAAACTCATAAAGGGCAATCCAGGCAATACCAATGAGAATACCAAAAATAATATCGATGGGAAAATGTACTCCCAGCCAGACCCGGGAAAAGGCAACGAGGGTAAAGAGCACCGCGGCGGCAACATACGCCCAGCGCTTCCTAAGCTGATGTGCCAGATAACCCCAAAAGGCGGTATTGCCCTGGGCGTGGCCGCTGGGGAAGGAATAGCCGCCCTGCTCAATTTTATGCAATTCCAGGGGCGGACGCTGGGTGGTAAAGATATGTTTTATGAAGGAATTGATATATGCGTTAAGCAGGAAGAAGAGGCCAAATCGGAAGGCAAACTTTTTGTTGTAAAGCCAAAACAATAGGGGGATGGCGAGGATATAAATACTCCTCATCGCCGAGAAAGGTAACAGCTATAAAGAATGAGTCCAGAAACGGGGTAGAAAACTGTTGCAGCCAAATAATGAAACTGGCATCGGACATTCCACTACCTCCTTGTATTTCAGGTATAAACTAGTTCGGCATCAGGCACTGTTTTCCTGCTGTTCCCGGGAAATAAAGAACTGCCCTTGGGGGCAGAAAGGGGAGCGTAATGCTACCAACCGCAGACAGAGCGGCGGGGCTTATTCAGGCAGGCACGGCAATGGCGCCAGTAAAGCCCTCCCAAGTCTGCGGCGATTTTTTCTAACTCAAACAGATCTCCTGAACAAATACGTTCAGTCCCAGGCCGGGCGCCGGCAAGATGTCGACAAGCCGCCTTGTGGATGGTGACCATTTCGGCGCTACTATTGCCAACTTGGTTTAGCACATAGCCCCGGGGATGCTCCCGACACCAATTTTGAAAGCCAGCCTCGTCATTGGTAAACCGCTGCATCAACTTCACCTCAGTTCATCACGCTTTGCGCTCTCTAAGGGTGAACAGCAACAAGGGAACGAACTTCTCCCCTTTGGCAATATTCTGTTTTTATACACTGGTTTCCTGCCTTAAATCAAAAAACAACGCCCGAAACTTCAACAAATACCGACAAAAAATACCCCTCACGGGGTATTTTGATCGATTTAATTTCAATCATACTTAATGGTAGGAATAACGGGATTTATTTTTTTCGCTTCTTGATATTTTTTGACAGGATACTTCTTACCTTTTTCGTCTCTTCATCACTGAGCGTCCACTTTATTTGTTTTTGCACGCCGGAAAAAGTCTTCCTTGTCGAGTTGATAGTTATTTGGTTGCCGTTAACAGTGTACCCATCAAGCTCTTCCCATTTATAGAGGTTGAAACCGGCACAGAGACCCTTTTCTCTGATCATATCATCGGTCCAATGCTTAATAACCAATACCAGATTAATTATTGCAGCTGCACCGGTCAAGATTGCCATGCGCCCTTCATGAATTTCGTAGATAACAGCTAATTCATTCCCCGAAAAAAACTGAACTGCATAGCGTATACACAAGGCTGCAAACAGCAGTAGGCCAGCGCCATGCAAGACTAAGAACACTGTTCTTACCGGATTTTTAACCTGTGTTATCCTTCCCCCCAAGTCTTTTTTGATATGCAATAGCTGCCAGATCAGCTGGACTACAACCCCGGCTGCCAGTAATATTGCAAGATACTCCCAGTTAATATTCTCTATTCCCATTCGGCACACTCCTTTACTTGGCTTAGGAAACAACAGCCACAAGCACAAGGATATATTTCTAGACATAAAGATGATTTCCTGCCATGTCTCTCGCACAATCGGACAGCTCTCTTGTGTCCTGATTGTTCCATCCTATGTTACCCGTTTCCCGATGCCGGGGCAAGTGCAGCGCAGAGAACAAAGCAAATTACAGGGACTAGGTGTTGGGCAAGCGTCGAATTGGCGCAATTAACCTCCGTCCCCGGGTGGGCAGGTATTTGCCAGCGAGTTGACGAATATTTTTATATAAGCTTTGAAATATAATCTGTCTGAGGTGATATAATGTCCCACGAAACGGAGACAGCGAAAACCCGTTCTTGCTGTGCGCAACCAGGATGGCTTAAATTCGGTGGACTACTTATCGTCATTGTCCTGGCTGCACTTTTGTTATTCCAGCCCTTTGCTAAAGAGGCGCCAGATGCAGAAACCTGGGAGACCGAGATGCTTGGCCACAGCCTGAATGCGCTGCATAATTTTGGCGAAGAGGGCTTGGCTGCTTTTCAGCCCCTGCTGGACGAAGAGTTTAGCGAAGAGGAGTGGCAACAGTCCTGGCAGCGTGTTCACGGCATGCGCAAGTATCTATTGGGTCCGGCGACGAGTATTTTCACCCATCCCCAGGTTGCGGCGGCCCTGGACAGCGAACTGACGGAAGCGCTGGAGTCTGTGCTCTGGGATCTGCCCGGCTCCATGCACTACTGGGAAGAATGGTATCTTTATGACCTGGGCGCCGAGTTTGAGCTCACCCGCTGGGCAATTATCCGCACTGCTGAAGTGACTGTTCCATTGCTGGAGAGCATCAACGAGATAACCACGGAACTGGTTGCTCTGGAAGCAGAAGAGTTTCTCGACTTGGTGTCCAAAAATGACCGCAACACCATGGCTAGACTTGAAGAGCTACTGGGACAACTGGCTGAACTGGGCCCGGCCCTGCTCAGCGAATGCTTCACGTGATTTTAGTTTTTTCGCGCCCCCGGCGGGGGCGTTTTATTTTCTCTAGCAAACCTGCTCCTCGGGGCAGGTTTTGTTCTATTGACATCGTGATTAGATATACATATAATATACCCCATACGGGTATTAGGTATATAAAATTTTAGGAGGGTGTTTAATGTCATATTATTTAAAGACAAATCGAGTGTTTACGTCCCTCAAACGTTATGCATGGCTTTTCCTGCCGGTGGTTGTGTTGGGCGGGCTTTGGTTCCCTGTTTTGGGCCTGCTCCTGATTCCGGTGATGCTCACCCTGGCGGTGCTGGGCTTTTTTGGCGGCAATGTTTGGTGCGGCAAAATCTGCCCCCACGGCAGCCTGTTTGACCAATATGCTGCTCTCTTAAGCCGCAACCGCCCGATTCCCAAGGTGCTGCGTTCCCTCTGGGTGCGGATTCCTGCCTTTGCCTGGTTTGGCTATATGCTGGGCATGCGCCTGATGCGGGTGGCCCAACTCTGGGGCGAGCTGAACTTTTGGGACCGCCTGGGCTATATCTTTGTCATGAATTACCTGGTGGTGACCATTGTCGGCACCACATTGGCGCTGGTCATCAGTCCCCGGGCCTGGTGCAATTTCTGCCCCATGGGCACACTGCAGCGTATTTCCCTGTGGTTGGGGCGAATAACAGGCGGCAATAAAAAGACCGAGCAGATGGTGACAATTGAAAGCACTGATAAATGTCATACATGCGCCACCTGCGCCCGAGTCTGCCCGATGCATTTGGAGCCCTACCGCAAGTTCAATGAGAATAACCAGTTTGACAGCTATGACTGCATTCGCTGCTCCACCTGTGTCGCCTATTGCCCGGCGGACATCCTCTCCCTGAAAACCCGGGGGGCGGCGCAAGCACAAAAGCAGGCTGCAGGCAACCGGGGTTACGAAAGTGCTCGGACAATCCAGTCCGGCAGCGCTGGTAGCCGTGATGTAGTCTACGAAGTTAAATTGATCAACGGACAGGAAGTGAGCCGTAAACAGACCGATGTGGAAGTTACCCAGCAACCGGAAGAGAGAATTATTATGCCGGGCAGTGGACGATGGCCGCTGACGCCAACTAGTTCATTCCGCTTCCCGATGAACAGCGGCAGAATTTCCAGTCGTTTTGGGGACTCCCGGCCTGGCCAACGCACCCATATGGGCTTGGACATAGCCGCTTCTAGAGGCACTCCGATTTTTGCTGCTGACGATGGGGTCGTCACACGCAGGTCTTATGGATCAGGCTACGGCTATTACTTGATTATTGATCATGGCAATGGTTATTCCACACTCTATGCCCATATCAGCCGCTTCCCATCGAATATCTGGTCTGGTTCCCGGGTAGTGCGGGGTCAGGTAATTGCCTATGTCGGCAACACCGGAGTCAGCACCGGGCCGCATCTGCACTGGGAAGTGCGGCAAAACGGCAATCCACTCAATCCGCTTAACTTCTTCCGCTACCTCTCTAGTTGTGTAAGCGGATTTTGCCGCCACAGTTTTTTAGGTGTCCTTGACAAAGGGTCCACTTTACTTTAATTTGAGACAGCCCTTTTTTTGGGGATGCGGTTCCGTTCTGGCAATATTTCTTTTGACTAAATAAACTGAATACGTTACAATAATACAAATATTATATTTGGGGGGGACTAGATGAAAAGATTTCTCAGATTAGTTTTGGTTACATTAATAGTTTTTGTCATTTCTGCTCCATCGGCAAATGCAGACACTGAAAATGTACATGAAATTGACGTGGATATCCAAATTATAGAACATACAGAACTCAAAACTCATCTTATCGTTAATGATGTCACTATTATTCTTGAGACAAATGACGAGCTAACACAAGGGGTTTTAACTATTAACGAAGGGAATTTGTTTAACTCTGAGAGTCATCAAATATTCAACTCTAAACATGGCGATGAATATTTAGTGTCTATAGTTAGCACAGCCGATAATGGTCTGGAAAAAACGATTGCCAATTTTTCCTCAGAGATAAATTTACTACAAGCTGATGCTTTGAGTGGAAACATCGCGGTTGATGAAGCTCCTCAGTCCTCAAGCAACTTTTTTTGGGATAGAGTAAGGTTTGTTCCTCAGTCCCATAATATCCCATATCCTCGGCCGGATGTGGACCATTACGGAATGAGCTATTGGCTAAGTTACCGGATTGATGGTTTAAGATTGCACCATTATATGATAGGGAGTCCTGTCGCCCAAACTTTAATGGGCCTTGCTCCAGCAGCATTAGGTGCGGCTTTAGGGGCTTATATTGGTGGAGTAGGCGGTGCTGTGGTTGGGACATTGCTTGGGTTTGTTGTTTCTACGGTTACACCTGCTATGTTTCTAGATGACCGTAATTGTTTATGGTTCTGGGTAGGACAGACCGTAAATTACAGGGAGTTAGGCGGGGTATTGGCCCACCACCCCGATTATTTTAGGGTGGCCAGGTACACATTGTGGAATTATTACGGAACTTTGTATAATTCGCCTGTTGCCTCGGGTGGAGGTGGTGGCGGAGGAGGAGTTCCTCCGGTGATACAAGGCAGTAATATAATCTTGTTTACAGAATAGAGAAATAATGTTTGTCAAGTCGTGGGCGTCGGTGGTTGGTCTTTATCTAGTACTGTCAATCCTTTATATAATAATGTCAGTAAATCGGATACTAAGTTCTTATGAAGTTGAATCGTCATGGAGTTTGATTGCACTGGGTGTCATTTTTTTTGGACTGGGCATGATTTATTGCACTGTGGGCCAACGGATTAATCTTGTTCCCAAGCTGAAACGGGTAGCTAATCGATTCACCGAGTGTGACGGGAAGCCGGGCATGCATTTGCGGACGGTTTGGATTATACTCGCAAGCTTTATTCTGCTCTTAGGTCTGCTTATCCTCTTGCGGGTTTTTACCTCTGTCAATGCTGAGCACATAGATTGGCTATTTATTGGCACTGCCGCGTATACCGGTTTTTTCGCTGGCCTGGTTATTAGGGCGGAAAAAGTTGCATCATAACTTTGGGACGCGGGGACAGGTCAATTGTCCCCCCGTCCCTGCCCTTTTAGTTGGCATTGCCTGTGAAGTGGAAATCGTTGATTTTCAGTGCCGGCACGTAATAGTTGCCGAAGAAGAAGCTGGTGCGTTGGCGATCGCTAGACACTGCTTCAATCTTATTGAATGCTTGGAGCATACTTTCGGTAAAACGCATGTTTTTAACGGAACCGGTGATCTTACCTTTTTCGACTGTAAACACACCGTCCCGGGTAAGGGCCGTTAACTGGGCAGTTCGGGGGTTGACGGGGTTCATGTAATGAAAGCGGGTGATAAGCAGCCACTGTTGGGTTCCGGCAATAATATCGGATAGGCTCTCCTTGCCGTTGGTCATTACCAGGTTTAAGGGCATGCCGCCATAGGCTGGCATATTTACCGAATGGCCGGTACTTGGGCAACCCGCTTTTTGGGCGCTGGCCATGTCATATGTCAGGTCTTTGGCCACTCCTTGCTGGATAATTGTTACTTGCTGCCGGGGAGTGCCTTCAAAGTCGAAGGGCAAGCGCATGGTATTTTCATTTGTATAATCATCGATGATTGTAATTCTAGGGTCAAAGACCGCTACCCCCTGCTTACCGGTGAGGAAGCTAATTTGATTCTGGACGCTTTTACCGGAAAAGCCCAGGTAGGACAAGAAAGTCATCAAGCCGCCTACCGCCGGCTGCTCGAGAATTACTGTATATGCACCCGGTTTCAGGGTCCCTGGATTCTGATTAAGCCGGGCTTTCTCATAGGCCCGGGCGAATGCGCCGGGGAAATCAAAATCTTCAACTCGGCTAGACTGTGTCTCTCCGTAACCCGAGCCATTTTCTCCGGCGACGATTGTGGAAAAGGAAGCATTATTGTTCCTTGAAAAACGGCGGATTCCCTGGGAATTTCCCACGCTGATTTGGCTTGTGGTAATTGTTAGGGCGCCATAGGCCAGATAGTTTTCACTGAGGGTGTCTAAACACTCCTTAACCAGTTTGGCCCGGGATTCCACGTCGTAGGCTGTATCCAATTGGGGATTAAACTCATCCTGGGCAATCTCTGCCGGTGCATCAACTAGCGGCGGCTGGACTTCGCCCTCCGGCAGGAAAGCAAGTTTGGCAATCGCTTGCTGGGTGGCTTCTCTTAACCCCTCAGGGGTAAGGATATTTGTTTTAATTTCACTCCGCTTATTCTCGGTGGTGATGATAATCGTTATTTCCGTGTTGTCCTCATAATAGAGATAGGGAAATTTGGCCACTGGAAGATCATCCGGTGGCCTTTTTGCGTGACAGATTGTTAACAGCAGTTGCCAGGGCCGGGATTTGGGAATACAATCGTAGAAGCATTGAAATACGGAGTGAGTTATATGAGAAAGATCCTTATAATCCTAATACTGACGCTGACCGTAAGCGGCTGTTCAAGCGCCGCCGGTAATTATCTGAAAGAGAACAAAAGCACTCTGGACATGAACAGTCCGGATCTGGAGTTGCTAACGCCTGACCTGGCAGATACTGAAATAATCCTTGCTGGCGAATACCACGCCGTGGCCGGCAACTTTACCGCAAAATACGGACTCATGACCACCCTGCACAAAGAAGCAGGAATCAGGTATCTTCTCTGTGAGATGGGCCACGGAATCGCCGGACTGTTGAATCAGTACATGGAAACCGGAAAAGCCGAAACATTGGACTTTATCTTTGAAGAATTGAAGGGCTCCGGTGCATGGTCTATTGAACATCGGGAATTCTGGGAAAGGCTTCGGGAATATAACCTGCAACAACCGAAAGATGAACGAATTATTGTTATAGGAATTGATGTTGAGCACCAGTTCCGAGCGGCCCTCTACTATCTGACCACCCTCAACGGGGCCGACGAGCTTCCATTGCTTCAGGATATCAAACTACAGGATTGGGACGATTTCACCAACTTCGTTTTTGAACTGCAGAAGGAGCGGGCAAACAAGCCTGAGAAATACAGCGATGCCCTGGCGGAAGACCTGTTCTACTTCGACGATGTCGTCGAGAACCTGGTCAACAGGATTGCTGTGGCCGAAGCTGACCAGCAGGCGATGTATATCCGGGAACAGGCGATGTATGAGAACTTCCTCAAGTTCCATGAACACCTGCCTGCGGGCAAATACTTTGGCCAGTTTGGCATGGCCCATGTCTTTCAAGAGCAGTGCGCCTCCGATATGGAAGGGGTAGAACGCCTGGCCATGTACCTGCAGCGAGATGACTCCCCGGTGCGAGATCAAGTCATTTCAATTGCCTATATCTACATCAATTCCAAGATGTCCTCGTGGCAGAATGATTACCGAGAGCTGGCTGTCCAAGACCAGTTTACCGACACCAGACCGGTGGAGCGGCAGGCCTCAGCTGACTTTACTCTGTTCAAGCTCAACAGCGCAGAATCCCCCTACGCTGAAGAACCGTTGCTTATTCCCGGACCCTACAGGGGAGTGACAACAGATTATTTTCAATATGTCCTGGCAATCAAGAACTCGCCGGCAACAACACCATACGGACCGTGGGAATAGATCCAGCCAGCGGGACCTGTCCCCGGTGGCTGAGAAGGAGTATGAAAAATACATAAAGATGAAACACAGGAGCTATTAACCCGGGACTTTCTCGACCAGGTTGCAGGGCTGTTTGCAATTGATAGCAACTCGATTAAGTATGTTGGCGGGTTTGAGAATGTAATCTATCAGGGGCAACGCAACGGGCAGCCGGTGATTTTGCGCATCGTCCATAATAAACACCGCACTGCGGCACAAGTCTATAGCGAATTGCACTGGCTGGAATTTTTGCGTCACCACGGGGCAACTGTTGCCGGTCCCTTTCCTTCACTGAATGATAATCTGGTGGAAACCATTGTCGTCGAGGACACGCCGTTACATGTCAGCGTGTTTGCCCGGGCCCGCGGGAAGCTGATTGACATCCGCCAGGAGCGCAATAACAAGCAGCTGTTTCAGGCCTGGGGACTGGCAATCGGCAGACTCCACCGCCTGACTGCAGACTATCGTCCCCCGGCGGATATTGTCCGGCGGGAAGATGATGTAAATATCTTTAAGAGTACCCTCGCTCAGTATATACCGGCGGAACCGGCGCTTCAGGAACGGGTTGCCGCCATCGTAGGCGCCACCGAACGTTTGCCCAAAACAAAAGACTGGTACGGCCTGATTCACTCTGATGTCCACCAGTATAACTTCTTCTACGACGGTGAAGCGGTGCAAATCTTCGACTTCGATGACGCCTGTTACCATCAGCTGGCCAGCGACCTGGCCATTCCCCTGTACTATGCAATCTGGGGCAACAACCTGAAATCCCAGGCAGAAAAAGATGCCTTTGGCCGCCTGTTTTTTGAGCACTTTCTAATCGGTTACCAGCGGGAATTTCATGTGTCCCGCGAACATTTGGCGACCATCCCCTTGCTGCTTCAGTTCAGGGATTGTGAGCTGCTGGCTGTGTTGCTGTCCGAGTTTGGCGCGACGCCCTCCGAGAAAGAAATCGCCCTGGTAGAGAGCTTTAAGAAGCGCTTGCTTGAAAATCAACTGATAGTGAATATCTAACAAATAAGACCGATTCGACTAAGCTTATCGCTGATGCGAATCGGTCTTGTTTTTGCTCGGGAACAATAGCTTACGGCAATCGACGGCCGCAAAGGGTGGATATCGCAACTACTATTATAGGTAGTGCTTCAGGGAGTTAAGCAATAAATCTAGATCTTCCTTTGTGTGGTCGGCGAAAATCGAGCACCTGAGCACACCTTCCGGGCCGGCGCCAACATATTGAGAGTAAATTATGCAGATGCCGTTCTCCATTAACACTGCTTGAACTTTCTTCATCTCGGCGGCAGTCCCCAAGGTAAAGGTAGCTGCTGGCGAATCATTCAATTCGACATCAATTCCCAGGGCCAGCAACCCTTCTTTAAGGTACTTGGTATTTTCCCGCAGCCTGGCCAAAAGCTCCGGGTGTTTTTTTACATAGCTTAGGCTGGCAGCAGTCATGGCAGCAGCTGCCGTCATACCTGCAGTCGCCCCTTTGGCGGGAGGCGATGAGAGGATCGCGTCGATTGCCAGCCGGGAGCCCACAGCGATTGCCCCATAGGCGCAAAAGGCCTTGGCCATCGAGCCGCCACCAATAACCCGCTCCCGCGGTAAGTCAAATTTCTCGATCGCCCCGCGTCCCCGTTCACCGATTGCACCAAAGGAATGGGACTCATCGACAATCATCCAGCCCCTATGTTGGTTAATTATCTCATAGTATTTGTCCAAGGGCGCGAGGTTTCCATAGGTAGGGAACATACCATCAGTGGCAACCAGAGGTATCTGGCCTGTTTTTAAGTTTGCCGACACTACACGCGCTAAATCATCCGGGTCAGTATGCTTGAATCTATAAACAGGTTTATTGGCAGTAGCTGCACCATCACAAACGCTATAGTGGGCCTTTTCGTCCATGAAAATCACATCATATTCTGGCGCCAGTCCCTGTAAAGCCATTGAAGCAAAGAGATAGCCGGCGGAGAAAAACACCGCTGCTTCTGTGTCAAAGAATTCAATCGCTGCTTGTTCGGCTTCAGAATATGGCGGCGCCAAGAAATTATAGTGCCGGGGAATTTGTCCCACAGAGCCGTATGTTTCGAGCGCACTGATTGCAGCAGCCAGCAATTCTTTTTGGTCGCTAATGCCAAGATATGAGCAACCGGTGAAGTTGGTAATCTTGCGCCCATCGATAATCATTTTTGCGCCGCTATGTGAGTTAATAACTCTCATATGCCCGTCCCCCTCATTTTCTATTAGTAATAGTCTACCTTCTGACAGGTTAACTGTCCACCCAGCCAGCGGGAGCTGTCCCCGTTGGCCGGGTGGCATACACAGGAGCAGTATACATAATATTTCAAAACAGTATCAATGTTTATTTTTTCACTATTAAGGAGTACCCTTATGGGAGAATTATCTTCGGGAGGAATTATCAGGATTGTTTCTGTTCAAAATGTATACAAAAACTATCAGCTGGGCAAAACCACTGTGCCGGCTTTGCGTGGGGTGAACTTGGAAATCACGGAAGGGGAGTTTGTCTCGGTGGCCGGCGCCTCCGGCAGTGGCAAGTCAACCCTACTCAATCTGATTGGTTGCCTAGATACTCCCAGCGAGGGCAAAATCCAGGTGGCCGGCAACCTGGTTAACAGCTTGACCGAAGGACAACGAAACTTGGTGCGCCTGACGGTGATTGGCTTCATCTTTCAGTCTTTCAACCTGATTCCCGTACTCAACCTCCGGGAAAATGTGGAGCTGCCGCTCTTGATTCGCAAGGATGTCTCGGCGACAGAACGCAAGAAACGAGTCGACTATTTTATTGATGCAGTCGGCCTCTCCGGGCAGGCTCAACAAAAGCCAGCCGAAGTCTCCGGCGGGCAGCGGCAACGGGTTGCAGTGGCAAGGGCGCTGGTAACCCATCCCAAACTGGTCCTAGCCGATGAGCCCACCGCCAATCTCGACTCCAAGACTGGCATTGAAATCATCGAACTGATGCAGCAGATTAACCGTGAGCATAAGACCACCTTCATCTTCTCTACCCATGATCCCAAGGTGATGCAGAGGGCAAGCAAGATTTACCACATGGAAGACGGTGTTATCCGGAGGGAGCAAGCATGCGGTTAGTAAATTTTGCGTGGAAAAATGCCAGTGGCAACCCCTGGCGAGCATTGGCCCTGGGGACGTTTATTTTCCTGGCCAGTTTCGTGCTCTTAGTCAGCAATGCCTTCTTCAGCACCGTCATGGGGAATATAGAGAATTCGCTGATTAATTCCCTGACCGGGCACATCCAGGTCCGTTCCGAACTTACCTAGGAGGAAGACATGCTGGCAGTCCAGACCAGCTGGGGCGATTTGCACTTCCTCAGTCCAGACCAGGTTGCAAACGCTGAACAGGCTTTGTCGGAGCACAATCTGCAAACTGTCCCCAGGGTAAGGGTGAATGTCGCCCTGCAGCATGAACTGGACCAGGGCTTCGCCATGCTCATCGGTCTCGAGCCCAGCAGCAATCAGTATCAGCAGGCAGTGAGCTTAGACAGCGGCGCCTACGTGGCCCGCGCGGGTGAGATAGTCCTCTCCTCCCTCCTGGCCGAATCCCTGGACGTGGGTGTGGGCGATCAGATAGAAGCCGCCACCGAACACACGACGCTGCCCCTGACGGTTGTCGGCGTTGGCGATGTCGACCTCTTGTCCTTGTTTGGATTTGCAGCTGTCTACTCCGATATCGAAAGCGCCAGACAGCTGGCAGGCCTGGCGCCAGAAACCGCAACTGATATCATTGGTTTTGCGACAACAGACAACGCTGGCGTGGTTGCCGATTTACAGGCAAAGCTGTCCGGCTTTACCGTGAGCCACTGGGAAGACATGGGCGGTTTTGTAAAAGGCGGGCTCAGCATGTACCGGGCAATGTTTATCCTGTTTATTTTGGTGATGATGGTCATCATCAGCATCTTGATTATCAACCTGATCTTTATGATGGGTATCGAGCGCCAGCAGGAGATTGGCACCCTGCGGGCCATCGGCTATAGCAAACTCCAGGTGGTGCGCATCTTCTTAGCGGAAATAATATCCATTGCCGCCCTGGCCTGCGCACTGGGGTTGGCAGCCGGTTCCGCCCTGGTTCTGGCCTTATCCAGAGTCACGATTGAAGCCGGCCCCCCGATTGATTTCATCTTGGGCAGGGAATTTACCATCCGTTACGATATCAGTCTAATCTATCCGGTGGCGGCGGTAATCTTAATATTTACACTGGTTGCGGCCCTGTGGCCAGCGTGGAAGGCTTCTTCCCTGGACCCGGCCGAAACCCTTAAGGAACAATAGGAGGGTCGAGGATGATTATACTGAAAATTGCCCTACGCAATGTTCTGCAAAATAAACGCCGCTCGCTGCTGATCGGACTTACTCTGTTTATCATCTCGTTTATGCTCCTGACCAGCAATGCTGCTATGAACGGGGTTGAGAACCAGGTTATCAGCGGCTATGTCAACTACCAATCCGGCCATGTGGCGGTACTGTGGAGCGAGATGAAAGATGTCAACACTTCCGAACCTACCCGGTTTACCGACAGTTTAATTGGCTACCAACAAGACAACCGGGGAGCAAAGGAGCGGTCAGTCGAGCGGCTCCTAGAGTTTTTAGCCGAAAACGAACACCAGGTGACCCACGCTTTTCCGGCGATTCTACGCCCAGTTCGCTTCAGCTATGGCAATCATCAGGATCAGCTGACAGTCTATGGCCTCACACCTGAGTCTGCCCGCTACCTCCAGGATGCCAAGACGCTGGAGATAGTTGCCGGGCGCCTGCCGGATGCCGACAATCCAGGGGTCACCGTCAGCCAGCGCCTTTCCGATGAACAGGGCGTTCAAATCGGCGATCGCTTAAACCTGCGGATTGCCTCTGCAGATAATGATGTGTTTATCCACGAAGCCAGGGTCCTGGGGATTTACGCCAATGGCGCCGGCTACGAAAACTCCTACGCATTTATGGATAACTCTCAGGCCCGGGAGCTCTTTGCCGTGCCCGAACCTTTCTTTGACATCTGCCGGATTTACCTGGGTTCGGCTGGCAATGCCAGCGATTTCGCTGCCCGGCTGGATGCCCAACTGCTAACTGAAAACGAGACCCTGCGGGCGGAAGATTACCGCCAGGCCTCCCCATTTTATACCAATAACTCCCGGAATATGAAGCTGATGTTTAACATCTTTATCCTCTTTATGTTGATGGTAATCGCCCTGGGGGTCGTCAGCACAGTGCGAATGAACCTCTTCCAGCGCCTGCAGGAATTTGGCACTTTGCGGGCCATCGGTTACAGCCGCTGGCAGAGTTATAGCATCATCTTTGCCGAGATGTTTCTGTTGACTGCAATCACTATGGCGGCGGCCTTAGCCTGTACGCTGGTCTTGGTGACAATTTTTGGCCGCACGGGTATCTATGTGGGCTCCGCCCTGCCACCTATGCGCTGGGCGGCGAACGGTTCTGGCCGCAGTTGAAATTCGCTGATGTCCTGCTGGTCCTGGGCATAAACACAGCCTTCACTCTGCTGGCAACCGTAGGCCCGGGCCTGAAAATCTGTTACCAGCAAATAACCGACCTGATTGCCAAACGGCAGCGCCGGTTTTCTGTCGCCGGACAAATAGTTCGTGAGCTTCTGGCGAAGTCCAGATAAGTAAAAGAAGCTGTACCACGAGGGTGCAGCTTCTTCTATATTCTCCTTAATTGCTGCTCCACTGTCCGCATCAGGAACTCGGACTCTTCGGGAATGCCTTCCGCCAGGCGGGCAGCGGCCACCGGCAGCAGCCAAGCTTCGACCTGGCCGGCGGTGAGGGTGCCCCGGCGCAAATAGCTGCGTAGATAATTGCGTTGGAACCATTTGCGCACCGAGCGAATTATATACTGTTTGTACACGGCCATATCCGGGGGCAACGCACCGGATTGTAGCATCAGGCAAGAACGAGCCACATCGGCAGCCGGGTTGCCGCTGGCAGCGTTGGGCCAGTCGATGATAATCGGCCCCCGGGAAGATAAAATGATGTTGTCGGGGTGAAAATCTCCGTGGCATAAGGCGTTTTCGCTGGGCAGACGCTCCAGATACACGGAGATTACCTGTTTCTGTTGGGATGAGAGGCCGGTTGCCCGCTCGATTTGCCGGCTGAGATATTCTTTTTGATTTGGCAACCCCGTCAGCTGCACATTGTGAATGCGCAAATGGAGAGCCGCGAGCACCCCGCTCGCCCGCAACAAGATAAATGGATTTTTCATCATTGCCGAAAGCAAAGTCGGGCCAGTTATCTTTTCAGCCACAATCCCGGGACTACCATCCACTTCCAGGATTTCATACATTTTAAACACCGGCAGATCCGTCTCTTGAATCAACTTGCCAATCTGATATTCATGCTGCGCTGACTTACCGGCCAGTCCGGCGTGAAATAGCTTGAGAACTCTGTTCTCGCCAAGGTCTATTATGTCTGCAGTCCGGCCGCGGCCGATAATCTTTTTTTCCAAGGGAATCCTCCCCTCTTTACTCTAAGCCGGGACCCGCTGATGACTCTGCATCCCCGGTTATCCCCTAATAGTTTCCACATCCGATTTGTTTTTCCTGCCAGGTGTCTCCAGACAACAAAAAAGCCCCTATAGGGGCTGTGCCAGTTAATTCTTTAGGAAATAGAAGACCACAAGTTTAAGAAAGCATATTTCTATATTCTGTAACACAACACTAGGCTACCTGCAGGCGCTCCAAGTACAGCCTGACTGCGCTGAGAATTTGCTCTTTATACCGGGGCAAATTCTGAACCTCCAAAGCCTCTGCCAGTGACAAATCTTCCGCTGTCCCCCGGACAATCAGGGCCTGGCGGATAAACTCCACACCGCCATTACACTCGCTACCTCCCAAGCACTCGCAACGCTCACACCCATGCAGCTCCAAACCCAGACATTCGTCATTTCCGAACGGGACCGCACCACAATCGATTTTCCGGGCAAAATCCTCAACGAAAGCATGAATTTGTTGCATAACGTCCTCCTTCATAAAAATAGTAGTGTTTTTAATGCACTTGTGGAGTTAAGACATGTTATGCTGCCGACAACAGGATTATTACTGCCGCACTTCTGCTCCTCTCGCCTAGTCTAAATTATTAATTCTTGACAGTTGGACGATTTCCTCCTATAAAATAGCTGTCCACGGCAGCTATTATTTCTGTTCTTGATTTTTTACACCACCCGGCACATGGCCGGTGGGCACAAATTTGGAGGCCGGTTCACAAAAACCCTTTTGGTCGTCAAAGAATATATGGGGACGGAAATACTTGAGAAACGGGGACTTGTCCAAGCCGCCGAGGAAAAATGCCTCATCGATATGGACACCCCAGTGACGCAAGGTAGTGATTGCCCGCTTATGGGAAGGGGCGTTCCTGGCTGTAACCAGTGCGATGCGGATGGGCGCTTCCACCTGCCCTTTATAAGCGGCCTGAATCCGGTTCAACGACTCCAGGAAACCCTTGAATGGTCCAGGAGCCATGGGAATGTGGCTGTTTTCTGCCTCATGGCGCTTAAACTCGTCCAGGCCCCGCTCCTGGAAAATTTGCTCCGATTCATCGCTAAACAGCACCGCATCACCATCAAAAGCAATGCGGATTTCCGGGGTCTCGTCATCCTGGAAATCCAGTCCGGTGAGAATGTTGGCAGCGGCAAATCCCCGGCCAAGCGCAAGCCCGACATCATCGGGGTCTGCGGATAGGAAGAGGTCTGTCTTAAACGCCTCCAGGTATTTATATGGTGACCGATTACAGGTGAAGGCGGCCCGGGTAATATTCAGCTGGTAATGTTCGATAGAGTTAAACACCCGCAAGCCGGTATTGGCGTCGTTTTTTGAGACTAGTACTACCTCAACCGCCGGACTGCCATCGGCAGCTTGCAAAGCTAACAACCGTCGAATCAGCGGAAAGGCGACGCCGGGTCGCAGCACTTCGTTTTCATGTTCAATCTGGTAACAGATATATGCTTCAAGACCCTGGGTCTCGTAAATCCGATTGCTTTCCTCTAAATCAAACAGCGCCCGGGACGAAATAGAGACCACCAGTTTGTCATTTAATGTTTCTGCCATTGGCAACACCCCCTTTGGGAGGATTATAGCATAATAATCAAATAAATGGCTTCCGGGCCTGGGTTATTAACAAGCATTAACATCACTGTACCTCTATTCCAGCTATTACAAGTGAATATCGCCCTAACTGAAACCAGAACAGATGTTCCTTTCGCGTCCGGGCTGTGGTATGCTAGACACATCTGGAAATAAGGGGAGGGAGATAAGTTGGCAAAGGAGATAGTTACGCTATTTTGGCAGCTAATCAGTAAGGGGGAGTTTGAGCAGGCAGGCCAGCTGATGCATGAGGCCGCAACTGTATGGTTACCCAATACCAGGGAGGTGTTCAGGGGCAGGGACAAGTATGTGGACTTTAATAAGAAGTATCCCGGCCGTTGGTTGATAACCATTGAGCAACTGCTCCCAACAGAGAAGATAGTTGTTTCTGCAGTTAAGGTCGAAGAACAAGGGGGAAGCACCAGTTTCTATGCTACGTCCTTTTTTACCATTCAGAACAACCTCATCACAGAGATTATCGAGTACTGGGGAGATAATAGTGAGCCGCCCCAGTGGAGATTAAGCAAGTCGCTGTCCGAGAGATACTAAACCTACTCCAAATCCATCAGAAACCTGTTTGTGTTTTATTAGCTCTGGAAGAAATCCAAAACAAACAAAAAGACGCCTTGGGCGTCTTTTTAGCTGAATGCAATAGCTAGGAAAGCAATTATTGCAACAAAAGCAAAGGTGATTCCTAGAACCAAGACAACAATTTTGGCTTCCGACGCGCCAAACTGAGTTCGGTACGGGTCAATTTCGCTGTAGCCATCCTGCTGGCGACGTTCAACAGGACGTTTAAAGCGCACCCGGTAATCGTCGAATTTCTTCACAAGTTCCCAGCCGTTTTCTGCTTCCTCTTGACAGAGCTGTTGGAACTTTTCACCGCGAATCTTGGCGCTAGAACGCACAATCTTAAACTCCCAACCCGTCAAATCGTCCTTGCTGTAAGTAGTCAAACGCTCTTCCTCCTCACGCAGTTTTGCCTGATGGGCAGCTGCGGCAGCAGCTGTAGCGCCGGACCAGCAGCACCTGTACTCATATCCTTCCCCCCGCGCAAACATCGTATAGTTTATTTTACCACTCGCAGGCAATTCCGCAAGCTAATGGATAGCGCCGGAGATAAAAAGCTTCCGCTGTCGTTCCGAGAGGATGGAGTCGTATCCCTGGGCGAGGGCAGTCAAATCGCTAAACAGCAATTCCGTATCAACACCGGGCATCGCTGCCATTGCTTGCTGGGCAAGAGCACTGTCAGTTTCCGCGCCCAGGGGCTGAGTCCAGGGGATAACCATAAATTCCAGGGGTAGTGGCTGGGCGCCACGGGCCCCCAGGGCTAGGTCAATTTTAGCTTCTGGTCCGGGGAAGACCAGCCAGGTCAATTTCACCCGGTCTCCGTTCAGCGTTAAGGTGGCATCGCCGAAGTCCAGCAGCATATAGCGGTCGGTTTCCAACTCAACACTCACTTGCACAGCCAGCGGCACCCAGGCGACTTCACCTAATTGGGGCAGTCTGGCAGTCAACTGATTGCTGAAATGCATCTCCACATCCACACGGCCGCATTTGTCATCTATCTGCCCACCAGAGACAGGATTGCCGTCGAGATAATAGTTGAGACTCACCGCCACCGGCAAATCCTCTTTTTCTCCCAGCACGCTTCCGTCCCAGTTCAAATGCACTCCTGCTTGCCGGGCCAAAAGCGGCGATGTGTATTTAAGCGCTGTCATCGCCAGCAAAATAACCAAGACCAGGGTTGTGAGATGTTTCATGGCAAGCCCTCCATTTTCCAGCAAGTTCTGCTGGTTTAGTGTATGCAGGGCTTGTCCATCCTATGCAAGAAAAAAGACCCGCTTAACGGGCCTTAAATGTCTTCGGGAAAAAACGGCCGGCTGCGGACAGTCCAGATTAACGCCCCCACTGCCCAGAGCAACAACCAGAACTCTACGGCCACAATTCCGGCAGCCGAATCTACCATGGCTACGGGCAGGTTTAACAGAGTATGGGCAAGAATTGCCAACAGCACTAAACTGAATTTGCGCCGCACAGCCCCCAGGACCACCAACACAGAAGCGCCAACATGAAAACTGAGGGCCAATACCCGCTCAATTCCCCCGACCAGGAACATCCAGGGAGCAGCATCGAGCAGTTCTCCATAGACCTCTTGAGGTACATCCAGGGACAGCTCCAAATTCAACGAAAAGAGGATTATAAAATTCGCGGCCATATTCAGTCCAACCAAAAGGAGGGACTCAATGCCGCCGTGGCCGATCCCCATCGCAACTGCTGTTTTCCAATTGCCCTGATCCTTGAGCAGTAACCGAAAAGCGCCGTACCGCCCCAGCTCTTCGAACAAACCGGCGGTAAGGGCCAGAAACAGCCCCACCAGCAGTACCCCCCCGCCCCCCTCAAGGTATGGATGAATAATCGGCGAAAAAATCTGCAGCAAAGGAATGCGAAGAATTATCTGGGTTATGAAGAATGTAAGGGCGCCAACCAGCACCGGAACGGCGCCAACCTTATAACGCCGGCAAAACCAAATCGCCAGGGCCACTGGAGCCCCTATGGCCAGGACGGCTGAAACACCAGCAAAAATTACTGAGGACCAGGATACCATAGTCGTTCTCCTTTCAAAGACTGCATTATGTACATAATACACCTTACCCCAACTAACTGTCTTCTGCAAATGTGTAATAAAAAAAGCGGCGCTGGCCGCTTTTTCAGTAAAAACACTCCCGGAATGTTCCGGCGAGCACGACAGGACCCCAATCACCACTCTCTGCCTTCCAGGGGCGAATCCTGATTCTGGTGTTTGCAGCCCGTGCATCCACTTGGAGAGCACCACTGCCATAGTAGTTTAGGGGAATTTCCCGGCCGGGGGACAAGGGAAAATAAATTGTCTCCCTGCCGGGAACTATCACCTGCATTTGGTAACCATCAAAATCACCCAGCGCTGAAGGCACCGGCAGGTTGATTGTCCTGACGCTGATAGTTTTGGCCGCTAAATCCAGGGTGGCATTGCCCCTGGCTTTACCGGAGGGCGGTTCAGCCGCTTCTGTTGGAGCTAAGAGCTCAATCTTCATCCTGTTCCCCGTAGCTCTCATCCTCACGTTTATGACCCGGATTGGGTACACATAAAACGTCGCAAGGGAAGATTACGTTGGGATTGGGGATGTGGGGGTTGGCGGCAATCAGCGCGTTAAGGCTGACACCAAACCGTTGGGCAATCAGGAACATGGTGTCGCCCGGCTGAACGGTGTACCTACCCTGGAATCCGGGGGGACAGGTCGCCGGGACACGGCAGTCTTGAGCCGGCGGTCCTGGGACACACAGCACATCGCAGGGGAAAATCACGTTGGGATTGGGGATGTGGGGGTTGGCGGCGATCAGCGCATTGAGGCTGACACCA
>VEMY01000069.1 GCA_009711825.1 Bacillota bacterium
GTTTTCTCTAGCCAACAGGAACTTGACCTTGAACTCTTTGATTATGTAAACTGGTTCAACAATGTTCGCATACACGGATCACTGGACTATCTAACACCGAATGAGTACAAGCTAATGCACCTTTAAAAATTTGTCCAGTTTAGTGTTGACATACCAACCTCCTTATGGAGAATAGGGGGTTGAACTTAGTGACGAAAGGAAGGGCATGAGATGTCATTCAAACAGATACTAGAAAAGTACAGAAAAATTGCTTTCTCTGAGCGCGATAAAGGTAATAGATTTGAACGTCTAATACAAGCGTATCTTAAAACTGATCCGAAGTACGCGGTCAAATTTAAGAAGGTTTGGCTCTGGTCTGAGTTCCCTGGCAGGGTTGATTTAGGTGGAGGTGACACTGGAATCGACTTGGTTGCCTTAACACATGAAGGTGATTATTGGGCAGTTCAGTGCAAGTGTTACCAGGAAGATTCAGTTATTGATAAACCTGCAGTTGATAGCTTTCTCTCAACATCAAGCAGGGAATTCAAAAATGAGCAAATGGAATCAACAAGGTTTGCTCATCGGCTTTGGATATCTACAACCAATAAATGGAGCATAAATGCAAATGAAGCAATCAGAAACCAAAATCCGCCAGTAGTACGCATCAACTTGTTTGATTTAGTCGAAGCCCCAGTTGACTGGGGGAAACTCGAAGAGGGTGTCCACGGTGACGCAGCTCGGACCCCCAAAAAAACACTCCGGCCCCATCAAAAAGAAGCTTTGGAGAATGCCCATAAGTATTTTCAGGAGTATGATAGGGGCAAACTCATTATGGCTTGTGGAACAGGTAAAACTTTCACTGCACTTCGTATCGCGGAGCATGAGACTGACGGCAAGGGGCTCATCCTATTTCTTGTGCCCTCGATTGCCTTGTTGGGACAAACGTTAAGAGAATGGAGTGCAGATGCTAATGAACCGATCAGTGCTATAGCCATTTGCTCTGACCCGGAAATTACCAAGCAAAGAAAAAGGAATCAAAGCACAGACAGCTTTAGTGTCGTAGATTTAGCTTATCCAGCCTCTACAAATCCTGACTTTATTCTGCATCAATTTGAGCAAATAAATAATCGAGGCCGCCAGGGGATGACTGTAGTTTTTTCTACATATCAATCAATTGAAGTAATTGCTAGTGCACAAAAGGTATTATTAAATAATGGTTTCCCTGAGTTTGACTTAGTAATCTGTGACGAAGCCCACCGCACAACAGGTGTCTCTTTGGTTGGGGAAGACGAATCATCTTTTATCAAAGTGCATGATGGGGACTTTATAAAGGCTAAAAAGCGTTTGTACATGACTGCTACGCCAAGACTGTATAGTGATGACACCAAAAGCAAAGCAGCTGAGGCAGAAGCTATTTTATGTTCTATGGATGATACTAACCTGTACGGTGAAGAAATTTATCGGATTGGGTTTGGTGAAGCAGTTGAACGAGACTTGCTCACCGATTATAAGGTCCTCATATTGACTCTTAACGATAAGGATGTTCCTCCTGCCGTCCAACGCATGATAACAAATGGAGAATTGGAAATTAACACTGATGATGCTGCAAAGATCATTGGTACAATCAATGCTCTCTCTAAACAGTTCTTAGGTGATAATGGGGTATCTAAAGAGGCCGATCCAGAACCCATAAAGCGGGCAGTGGCGTTCTGCGCTAATATTGATACATCTAAAAAGATTGCTGCCACATATAACACTGCTAACGAAGTTTATCTTAGTCAATTACCAAGCGAGAAAAAAGTACAAATGGTAACCACTGAGGCTAAACACATGGATGGCACAATGACTGCACCTGAACGCGATCAGCTGTTAGCCTGGCTTAAAGAGGATACATCTGCAAACGAATGTCGCATCATAACGAATGTACGAGTGCTTAGTGAAGGTGTGGATGTTCCTACCCTTGACTCAGTGCTGTTTCTGTCTGCCAGGAATTCCCAGGTTGATGTTGTGCAATCAGTAGGCCGTGTAATGCGCAAGGCTCTTAACAAGAATTATGGTTATATCGTAATCCCCGTTGTAGTTCCATCCGATGTCGAAGCAGAGAAGGCGCTCGATGATAATGAACGATACAGAGTGGTTTGGACTGTTCTAAACGCCCTACGTGCTCATGATGATCGATTCAATGCTACAGTAAACAAGATAGAACTAAATCGTAAAAAACCTGGCAATATTTTAGTTGGCAGGCCCGAGTATTCTTTTGATGAGGATGGTAATTCTCAGTTGGTTAAAGAAGACTCGACAAATAGCAATTTCGGTGTAGTTCAACAATTATCTCTGCAGTTTGAGCAACTTCAATCTGTAGTTTTTGCTCGTTTGGTTCAGAAGGTTGGTGATCGCCGTTATTGGGAGCAATGGGCTAAGGATGTTGCTGAAATTGCAGATCGCCAGGTCGAGCGCATATCATATCTGATAGAAAATAAAAAAGATCAACGGAAGGCTTTTGACGTTTTCTTGGCTGGGTTGCAGAAAAACATTAATCCTAGTATTAGCGAAAAACAAGCGGTTGAGATGTTGGCACAACATATTATTACAAAGCCTATTTTTGAGGCCTTATTTGAAGATTACTCTTTTGAGAAGAATAACGCTGTTTCCGTAGCTATGCAGAAAATGCTCACCGAGTTAGAAGGCAAGTCTCTGGCAGAGGAGTCCAAAACCCTTCAAAAGTTTTATGAATCTGTTCGTAAACGGGCGGAGGGGATCGATAATGCCGAAGGTAAACAGCGCATTATAATTGAACTCTACGACAAATTCTTTAAAACTGCTTTTCCCAAAATGGTAGAACAATTAGGCATTGTTTACACCCCGGTAGAAGTAGTAGATTTCATTATTTACTCGGTTAATGACCTGTTAAAGAAGGAGTTTGGGCGTAGTATCTCTGATGGAAATGTTCACGTGCTAGATCCTTTTACTGGAACGGGCACGTTTATCACCCGCTTGTTGCAGAGTGGCCTAATTGATAAGAAAGATTTAGAAAATAAATACCGGCATGAGCTCCATGCTAACGAAATAGTGCTGCTAGCATATTACATTGCAGCCGTTAACATTGAAAATGCATATCATGATCAGATAGGTGAACAAAGTGACTACAAACCCTTTGAAGGTATAGTGCTTACTGATACTTTTCAGTTAGGCGAAACTGATGAGAAATTGTTCTCTGAAATGTTCCCTCAGAATTCAGCACGGGCTGATCGTCAGAAGAAAGCACCTCTGAGAGTAATCATGGGCAACCCACCCTATTCGGTAGGGCAAAGGTCGGCAAACGATAATGCTCAAAATATGAAATATGATAAGTTAGATTCTAGGATTGCTAGTACCTATGCAAAGGCAACTAACGCAACAAACAAGAATTCGCTATATGATTCATACATTAAGGCTTTTCGCTGGGCTACTGATCGCCTGGATCCAAAACATGGTGGCGTAATTGCTTTTGTGAGCAATGGAGCATGGTTGGATGGGAATAGCACTGACGGATTTCGAAAGGTAATCGAGAAAGAGTTCTCTAGTATATGGGTTATTAATTTAAGGGGAAATGCCCGGACTCAAGGAGAGTTCAGGAGGAAGGAAGCCGGGAACGTCTTTGGTCATGGTTCACGTACACCGATATCTATTACCCTGTTGATAAAGAATCCTAAAGTCAGAAGCAAGAAAACCAGAATCTATTATCATGATATAGGAGATTATTTAGGCCGGGAAGAAAAGCTGGCTATTATTAATAAGTTTCAATCTCTGACTAATCCTGAAATGAAGTGGGAAAAAATTGAACCTAATGTGCAAGGAGATTGGTTAAATCAACGTGATGATATTTTTGAGACTTTCATTCCTATTGGAACTAAAAAAGATAAATTGGCTAAGTCATTCTTCAACGCAGTATACAGTAGAGGGCTGGCTACAGCACGAGATGCATATTGTTACAACTCATCTCTAGCAACTATTAAAGAGGTGATTAGCGATTTCATCGGATTTTATGAAAAACAAAGACTTGAATATAACAAGCTTAACAATGGAAATAAGGTGTCTGAGCTGGATGACTTCTTAGATTTTAATACGAAAAAAGTCACGTGGAATAGAAGTCTGAAAAATTATTTATCTAGAAATGTGAGAATTAGCTTTCAAGCAAAATCAATAGTTACTGGGTTATATCGACCATTCTTTAAACAGCATCTCTACTTTGCAAAAGAATTGAATGATATGGTATACCAAATGCCGAAACTCTTTCCCGACCCTTCTCAGGAAAACCTGGCGATTTGTGTGTCAGGTATTGGAGCAAATAAACCTTTTTCCACTTTAATAACCGATTGCATCCCAGATTTACAGCTCCAATTTAACGGCCAATGCTTCCCGTTATATTACTATGAAGAACGCAAAGAACTTGATCTATTCGAGGAGCTTACAAATGAAGGCGACTATATTCGAAGGGATGGAGTCTCTGACTTTATCTTGGAGCGTGCTGTTAAGCAGTATGATAAAAATGTTAGTAAAGAGGACATTTTCTACTATGTTTATGGCATTTTACACAGTCCCGACTATCGTGCCGCCTTCGCAAATGACTTGAAAAAGACATTGCCACGTATTCCCTTGGTGGAGGATGTGCGTGATTTTTGGAAATTCAGTAAATCTGGCCGTAAGTTGGCCAAGCTGCACATTGATTATGAAAATGTTCCCCCTTATGAAGGAGTAATTGTATCGGGAATGGATTCAGGTTTTTACCGGGTAGAACAAATGCGATTCCCCAAAAAGGGCCAGCAAGATACCATCATTTATAACAGCAAAATCACGATCTCCAATATACCTCAAAAGGCTTATGAATACGTGGTCAATGGAAAATCAGCTATAGAGTGGATTATGGAACGCTATCAGATTACTACCGACAGAAAAAGCGGCATCACTAATGATCCCAACGATTGGGCTGATGAAGTTGGGAATCCAAGATATACACTTGATTTATTATTGAGCGTTATTAATGTGAGTGTACAGACAGTAGATATTGTAAATTCGTTACCCAATCTAGATTTTGACTAAAGCACATTGAGCTTAGATTTGACGTTTTTCTTGCCACAGTCGCTGGGATAAGGGGGTGAAGCCTTTTAATGCTTTTGTATACGCCGCAAACGCTGATATTAAAGGCTTGTCCGCAGTTTTGTGTGACACTTTCCTTTGTGCGGGCATTATTGCGCATAAATGTATGACAAAAACCTGAAACCCCTTGATATATAATGGATACGGGGTATACAACTATCAGGATGTGTTGGATTCTGCAAGGTAAGTATCTACTGCGATACAACTCAAGGCATGGAAGCTGAAGTAAAATCTATGGTTATAAATACCAAGTCAGAACGTAGCCAAGATCAATCCGGATACCATAAGGCCACGCGTTTGTTACCAATCTGTAACAATTTTATCGTATTATTTTCGTATACATAGTAACATATTTAAGATAGAATTATCGTTATTGCAGGAGATTAAGGTTTAGTGTAGAAGAAACATATAGGATTTAGTGCATATGTTATTAATGGTCTAGTTATCTCATTTTTGGATGATACTTCTTTGGTTTAAAGAACTTTAGTAAATAAAAAGATAAGTGTGACACATACTAAACAAAGGGGTGATAGTATGGCAACGAAAAGTATACTGAAAAATATTGATATTAGGGGTCAGTCTTTATGCTGGTCCTTTATACGTGCTTTAGAGAATGCGGAAAAGAAGAAGGGTAAGGAAGTAGTTCTGACCAAATCACATCGTGAACTTAGCCAAGAGCAGATTAGAAAAATATTTGGTGATGATAATCAATGAAGGGCTATGCTCAAGCAAATTTATCTATAATGTTGAACGAGTTAGGAGAGGATAAGGTGAAAGCAATCCTCTCCGATTTTATATGCCCGTTAAATAAAGACGTTGAAGGGTTTTTACGGAATAAGGCAATAGAATTTGCAAAACAGGGATTATCTGCCACTCATTTAATATTCGCAAATTATGGGGGTTCAACAGTACTAATAGGCTATTTTACCTTAGCAACTAAAATTGCTACAATCTCTAGGCGTTGTATACGAAGTAATTCTATGCGAAAGAGAATCAATAAATTTGCACAGTATGACCAGAGCCTTAAGAGGTATTCGCTTCCAATGCCGTTAATTGCTCAGTTAGGTAAGAATTTCAATAATGAGTATGACAAGTTAATTACAGGTGAGGAGCTTATTCAATTTGCTTGCGACAAAGTGAAACAAATTCAATTAGATTCGGGCGGAAGATATGTTTATTTAGAATGTGAGGACAAGCCTCAACTAACTGATTTCTATGATAAACATGGGTTTGTGAATTTTGGAAAACGAAGTCTAGAGGGAGATGAATTTGAGCTCTTTCAGGGGAGATATTTGGTTCAGATGTTAAAATATTTGAGTAGGTAATTATGAACCACGTCTGGAACTACAAGAGTTACTCCCAAAGATGATAATTTCACAAGAGAAGAGGATTATCAAATTATTGTAGATGGTGCTGAAGAGCAGTTAATTCAAAGCATCCTACAGGTGAAGGAGCAAATAGAGAAACAAAATTCTTTAATATCTGTTGGTGAAATAAAGGAATGCAACTCTGATTCTCACCTGTTTCAATCGTTGTTCCATTTGCGTTCTGGTTGTGAGATATCTATCATCCCTGTGACCCTTAATGAGAGTGATTACCAGTTTGTTGAAGACTTAAAGCGCTGATGTGAAGATATCCAGACCCAACGAAGTATACCTAAAGCATCTGTTTTACGGAACATCTACAGTGTACAGTTGGAAACTGTATTAGTTCAGGTGGCGGGGAGAATCTTTTTGGCATGTCTTACGTTTTTTGTCCCCAATACTAAGCTTGTCCGGCATTTTGTCGGACATCTCCCCTTCTTTTGGTAGCATTAGCCTTTGTTGTCGGACAAAGCAGCTACCAACCCTGATATGTAAGGCTTAAAGTGTCGGACAAAAGCTGTAGCGGGCAAAAGGAAGAAATTTTAGTTAATTCGGGAGGGAGTATTTTGGAAGCGCTATATGCCATTAGTGGTGTAATCGTTGGTTTTCTCCTTAACGTTGCTAAAGAAAAATGGTTTGATAAACCTATTTTGAGGTTCGAAGAAAAAAAGGTGACTTTATGGGGTGCAATTGAGGAGGGACAGTATGATTTGCAAATTACTGAGGCGAATTATTCTCAAATCAGGTACATAGCGATTCGATGTAGTTTGGATTTTTACAATATTGGTAAAGTCGCCACCGGCATTAAAAATGTTGAACTGCTCATTAACGATACTCCATACCCTACTGATGCCACAGGCTCAGCACAGCTCAATGAGCAAATCGTAAAATGGAACCACGATGGGGTTCCAGGATTTACTCTCCCGCCAAGGACAGTTCTAAGCGTAGTTAATTCGTTCTTCGTCATGAAGGATGTTTATGAGCAGCTACTTGCATCTCAGGAAAACGGTTCACTTCAATTTAAATATAGAGCTCATGATGTATTTGGTAAACATATTGATTTGGTGGTTAATTTGCCAGCGCCTTATCAAGAGGAGAATGAAAAAGTGGTCGAGCAAAGCTAACTCGATTCTCACTCTTTTGTATACGCCTACTCCTTGGTATTTTAGGCTTAGCAGCGTTTTTGTATATATTTTTTCCTTGTTTCTTGTTCTTGAGGCTAAAATGTATGACAAGATTTCCAAAATCACTGAAGCTTAGGGAGTTTGGCGTATACAAATGAGGTTATATCAAATCTTTCCCATCTATAAGATAAATAGGTTTTACGGACAATCTCTTTGCATTGATAACATTTTGATAACAAAAGTTCAGCAAGCTGAGATAAATTAGATACATAGCGCACAAAGCAGGGCTAAAAACAAAAAAATACACAGATAAACTACATATTCCTATGGATTTGTTGAATGGGAATAGTAGCAAGAAAGCCAAAAACCCCGAACTATCGGGGTTTTTGTGGTGTAGGGGCCGAAAATGATAACAGATGATAACGTTCTATTATTCTGGGGGAAATAATTCCGGGAATAAGCTGTTTTTGCTGAACCATATAGCCCAAAAGTTGACTGTATTGCCTGTCCAACAACTGCTAGGTATAATGACCTTATCTTATGAAAGGAAAGGACGCCCCGTTAGCGTGCTACCCATTACAGCAGCACCAGGGCGTCCCAACTCAAAAACCATGGTCATTATAT
>VEMY01000070.1 GCA_009711825.1 Bacillota bacterium
CGGAATCATCGCCTCGTTTATCAGCTTATTTGTAATCGTCTTATCGCAGGCAATGTCTACCCCAATGCAGGATGTAAGACCGGTAATAGTGGCCTCAATATAGCGGTTATAACAACCAGTGCCCAGGCGCAACAAGCTGCCATGACCAAGCACCTTCACTGGAATACCGCGGCTTTCCGCTGCCTCAATGATTGCCGCTGTGCTGGGCCCTGGCTTTTCCTTAGTGAGAATTTGTTCCAGTTTGGGGATATCAAAGCTCAGCTTATGTCCAGCCAACAGATTATTAATGCCTTCACAAGCCATCTCCAGAGCAGTCAACGCAGCATTCGGCCACTGGCACTGAATAACAATCTTATAAATGCCTTGCTGTTCTGTTGACCTGGTCTTGCCGTAGCGGGGGCGAACACCGACCTGGGTCAACAGCTCAATGGCCATGTGCTCTGCCAAATGGCCAAAATATGTGCCCTTCTCAAGCTTGATCAAAAACCCGCCCCGTTTACCGAGTCCGCATACATGCTCCCTCAAGCCGGGAAGGACTGCCAGCACCTGTTCTGAGAGACCTGGGAACTCACTGGTTTCGCGATCAGTTAGCTCTCCCAAATCCACTGTCGCCTCCAGTGCGGGACGAAAACAATGGATGTTAACACCTGCATAAAACCGGTGCTCAATTATTCTCATCATTTATCATCTCCGGGAAACAGGGCTCGCCGTCCCTGCAGATCATAACCGTAGTCGGCGGGCAGTATATGGACTGTGATACCCGTGAAAGCCAAGGGCTGCTCCGGTTCCGCCTCGGAGACATTAGTATGAATGCAGCGACTGCCATCGACAACTGTCACCGTCTGCGAACCTATGACATCCATCCGACCCTGCCTGTTAATCAGTACAGCCGTGTCTTCGTCAATCCCAATCCCAAGGATCGCCGGTTGTTGGGCTACTGCCGACACAAGACGCCCCAGTCTGCCCCGCTGCGCGAAATGTTGATCTATCACTACCTCGCGCACCAGACCCATGCCCGGCGCCATGCTCAATGACCCCTGGTGGGGCGTGCTGTCGCCATCACCGCCAACAATCATTGTTGCGCTCATCACCGATGCGCCGGCACTGGTTCCCGCAATAACGGTCCCCCGATTGTAGGCCTCCTTGAGGGCGGCATCAACGGCCGTTCCACCCAGCATGCTGGTAATGCGAAGCTGGTCGCCGCCGGTAAAAAAGATTCCTCCGGCCTCAATAATCTCTCCCGTAAAACCCTCCTGACCAGCCGCCTCTCTGCTAGTAACATCAAGGCTGATCACCTCTTTAGCCCCCAGCCGGTTAAAGATATTAATGTACTGACTGCTCAGCTTCTGGGGATATTGGCTGGCCGCTGTGAGAATGACAATTTTCCCGCCCCGTTCATTAGCCTGCTTGACGAAGGTTTTTAGTATTGTACATCTATCCTTTTTGTCCTCAGCGCCGCCGATAATTAATAATGTGCCGTCAATATTGTCTGTCAAATCTATGAGCCTCCCTGTCAAACTGTCTACACTAGTATTTGCTCCCTCAATTACGGTATTCAAAACCGAATCAAACAAAAAGCCTGCGAAACTAAATTCGCAGACTTTCTAACTAACCGCAGCGGGAAAATCCACAACTGATACAAACTGTGCAGCCGCTTTCATGACTGATTGGCTGACCACATTCGGGACATTTTTCATTACCGGCAAACTGCTGCAATTCAATTTCCCTGTCTTGGGTGATATTATCTTTGAGTGCACGGGCAATTGCATCGGGACAAGAGGTCACTTTAATTCCGGGGCGGCGAATACAGGCCGGACAGCGAATACCCCGCAGCTGCTCGACAATGCTGTCCACCGAAATCCCCGAGCGCAGAGCAATTGACACCAGTCGACTGGTCGCCTCGGATTGAGAAGAACAGCCGCCTTCGCGCCCGGTGTTGGTAAACACCTCACAGATTCCCTTATCATCTGAGTTCACACTGATATATAAATTACCGCAGCCAATCTTAAGCTTTTTGGTCTGACCGCTGGTTACCTCCGGGCGTGGCCGGGGCACAATGCCGTCTGCGCTCAGCTTGCTGCCGTCCCCCACACTCAAAACCTGGGAATCCCGGCTGCCATCCCTGTAGACAGTCACCCCTTTGCAGCCCAGTTGATAAGCGAGCTGGAACACCCGGCCAACATCACTGCGGGAGGCATCCCGGGGCAAATTCACAGTCTTTGAGACCGCGTTATCCGTGTATTGCTGGAAGGCAGCCTGAATTTGAATATGCCATTGGGGCGCAATATCATGGGCAGTGACGAAGAGTTTCTTAACAGAAACAGGAATTTCCTCCATGCCCTGTATAGAACCTTTTTCCGCAATCTTTGCCATCAGTTCCGGGGTAAAAAATCCCTGCTCCCGGGCTATCTGCTCAAAGAGCGGATGCGCTTCCACCAAAGTATCGTTATCCATCACGTTGCGTTGGTAGCAGACAGCGAACAAGGGCTCAATACCGCTGGACGCACCGGCAATAATACTAATGGTGCCGGTGGGCGCAATCGTTGTTGTGGTAGCGTTGCGCTGGGGAGGCATGCCCTGACGCTGATGACTACTGCCCTCAAAATTCGGGTAAGGGCCGCGCTCACTGGCCAAGGCACAGGAGGCCGCACGGCTGCGTCGCTGAATAAAGGCCATTATTTCTCTGGCAAACTCAACCGCCTCTGAACTGTTATAAGCAATGCCTAAACTAATCAGCGTATCGGCAAAACCCATAATTCCCAAGCCAATTTTTCGGTTTGCCCGCACCATTTCTGTAATCTGTGGCAGCGGATACTCACTCATATCAATCACATTATCAAGGAAGCGTACAGCTGTGTCCACGACTGCTCCAAGTTGTTGATAATCAAACTGACCGTTGTGGACAAATTTGTTTATATTAATCGAACCCAGATTGCAAGCCTCATATGGCAGTAAGGGCTGTTCACCACAAGGGTTGGTGCTTTCAATTTCTCCTACCTTCGGTGTGGGATTGTCGGCATTTACCCGGTCAAGGAAAATTATCCCCGGCTCACCGTTGCGCCAAGCGGCGTCGACCAATTTATCAAACACCGTCTTGGCGGAAAGTTTGGCCACTTCCTCCCCGTCCCGGGGATTTACCAAACTGTAATCACGATTTTCCCGCACAGCTGACATAAATTCTTCCGTAAGACCAACGGATATATTGAAGTTAGTTAACTCCTTGTTATCTTCTTTGGCAGTGATAAACTGCATAATATCAGGGTGGTCCACCCGCAAAATTCCCATATTGGCACCGCGCCGGGTCCCCCCCTGCTTGACCGCCTCAGTGGCAGAGTTAAATACTTTCATAAATGACACCGGGCCGCTGGCCACACCACCGGTAGATTGCACCAGGTCATTATGCGGGCGCAGGCGGGAAAAGGAAAACCCTGTTCCTCCGCCGCTTTTGTGAATGAGCGCTGCATATTTAATAGAATCAAAGATACTCTCCATTGAGTCATCAACTGGCAAAACAAAACAAGCCGCCAGCTGTTGTAATTCCTGACCGGCATTCATCAGTGTCGGCGAGTTAGGCATAAACTGCAGGGTGGCCATCATTTCATAAAAGCGGGCCGCAATTTGTCTCCGTCCTTCCTCATCAAGGCCGTAATTGGCTTCAGCTTCGGCGATATTATTAGCTACCCGCCAAAACAAATCTGCGGGGGACTCAATAACTTCTCCCCCTTCTTTCTTTAAGTAGCGGCGTTCAAGCACCGTTAGCGCATTTTTTGAGAGCTCCGGTTGCATAGCTTTCCCCTCTTTCGACATATGTATTGCTTGTACATTATATATTGTCGGGGTAATTTTTGCACATGCGGAAAACCCCGAAACTCTAAATAAAGAAGAGGTGCAGCTGCGACAGCTACACCTCTTTGTTATATTTCGCAAGATAAAGGGGTATTGTCAGTTTTGTGCCTGCGGGTAACTGCTCACCTTCAGGAACCCGGTTGCAATCCCGCAGCATTTGTTGGGTGACATTGAATTTTTTTGCTACCGCAAACAAGTTTTCACCCGTTTGGGTTCTGTATAAGACTACACTGGCATTGGCACGAACAGCATGCGGATCAACAATATGCAAATCGACTATCGGGTTTAATTCTAAACTTTCCTTTACATCAACCCGGAACAGGGCTGGAACTGTATACTGCACCTCACCGTTCTCCAGGACAAAACTGCTTTCTTCACACCATGCCTGGGCCTGAGCAGTCATTCCTGTCACGCTGCCGCTAAGGGCAAAGAACTGGTTGAATTCATCCTCACGGACGATTGCACGGGTTGTTTCATCATCTACAGCATAGAAAATCAACAGACTTAAGACTCCCCGGACCATTATTTTCTCATCTAGAGCAGTGGTCTCCAGCACCCGCACCTCGGGGATTGCTGACAACACCGTTGCCGATTCTTCAGAAATCTGGAAATGGCCGTCAAGATTCATTCTGAATTCACTTTCGCCAACTCTATTGGTCACTGCAAACGAAATAGTCTCGAAGTCGGCGCCGCCAACCCCTGAAAGCAGTTCCAGGCGAACTTCCCGGTATCCCTGGACGTATAGGCCAAGGTTTATCGTCAAATCCACACCACTGTTATTAGAATTTAAAATCGCTGAAGCCAACTGAGGGGCACAAGTTACAATCGCCTCCGACACTTCACCCTCAACCGGCAGAGTATGGGAGAACTCCCGTTCAAACATTCGGGTAGCCAACTGTTTTTTTGTTTGCTGGGCAAAATAAATTACACCCGAGACCTTGCCCTCTACCGCCACTTGGCTCTCAAGAACCTGCCAGTTCAGATTAGTTACCTGCACCTGAGTAGCCAGAATCTGCTCTGCAGGCACCGGCAAACCCACCTGATGATTCAGCTCTCGTAACTCCTCTGCCGTGCAGACGATAACTTGCAAAGTCTGTTCTTCTTTTTCAACATCTTTGGCGCCAGAAACATCGGTTACAAGACTAACTTCTTCAATTCGGCTGACGGTGACGGTTACAGAGACAAATGCTATTATGTTTGCCCTGCCTTGCTCATCTTTATCAACTTCAACCGTTTCTACGACTGCATCAACCATCACCCGGTCAGTTTCGCAAACCATTGGCAATGGAAACGACGCTGAATACTGAACGGGCTCAACGCCGATTGGAATAACCGACTCATCCTCATTAATCCCACAAACCAGGCCACCCAGCTGACCCTGCACCCTGACCTTGCCATTATCAATCTGAACCGACTCCATTCCCACCGGGAACAAGATCGGCTTTAACAAATATTGAACGTTGTCAGGTACAGGCAAGCTGGCCGGAACTGTGACCTCCTGCGTCGACTGCGCAATGACCTTCTGCAGTTGGAATTTGTTCCGGTCAACCAACAGATTAGCCGCCATCTCTCTCCCCCCACTTTATTCAGGATATAATAATATATGCACTGACCCGGACAAATATTTATAGCGCCGGGTCCGCTTCTAGGTTATGCTTAAAGGGAAAAAAAGTGCAAAAAAAAACCGCCGCGGCGGCTTAAGATGCGCTGTACTGATAGCGTTTATCTCCAAATGTAATCTCAACAGTCTTGGTTAGAATATCGGCATAGGAGAAGGACATTTTGCGATTAAAATAGTCCTCATCCAGTTGAACAATAAAGTGAGAAGGATAGGTTCTTTCAAGAATACCTGTGCGTTCAATGGATTTTTTGCGGCCACGGTTCGCCTTAAGGGTGATCCGTTGTCCGATGAACTCATCCAAATCCTCTTTGATCAGCGCCAATGTGTTTTTACCTGCCACCCAGCACCACCCCAATCAGCTTTTGCAAATATCATACCACACTACTGCCACGTTGTCAAACAAACATAGCATTATAGCAACTAGCACATTGGCTGTCAATAAAAACTGTAAAAAGGTTAATTTTTTTGTTTTGGCAATCCTATCCTGTACTGTCCCCGGGTCTCAATGCCGCCTATTCCCGGCGGGCCGGTAATGCTTTCAGACAGCACGGTATAAATATCTATTGTCTTTTGAATCGGGGTATAGGCCACTTTTTCAACAATCATCACCGGGTCAAGGCAATGAATCAAAATCCGGTCCGGTGAACTGGCAAAGTTTGCTCCTGCTTCCATTAGCCCCTGATACCAGGACTGACAGGCGCCGGCAAATATAACAAGATCATCTTTACTGGACTGAAACCTTCGCGCCCTGCGAACAGCCTCAATAAAGTGCCGGGAGTTTCGATAGCTGTCGGGGCCATCCGGTTTTCCTGCCCTGCGGATTACTGAATCATGTCCGGTGAGCACCAATATATCCGGCTTACAGGCTTCCATTAAATCTAAAACAAGCTCCGGCTGCTTTTGTTCTTGAACATGAAAGCAACAGTTTGGCAAATTAAGGTCCTGATATGCCCTTTGGCAGATATCCAGGTATTCAAGATCCCCGTCTAAATGCAGCACCCGCCCCGGAAGATTAACATACTCTGCTTCATTTACCGATTTTTTTTGACCACGGCTGCCAGAGCGTTTTCTTTTTTTATTGGAACGATTCAAGACTTCCAGCCGTAACCTCAAAGCTTTGGCGCGATAGCTGGCCAATTCCCCTGCGCCTGGCTTTTCCAAATCGGAAAGAGGCGCGTCTGCCAGCAAGCGCATTTCCAATCCCTTCAGGTGGGCGATTCCAGCCTGCTCATCTATGGCTTCAACTTTAAAATATAGGTCCTTGTTATGGGACAAACGTGCAACAATATCTCCACATTTTATCTTCATCTTTCACCCTCCCACACAACAGTATATGAGGGGGGAAGTCAGCAGGAAATAGACATTGTAATAAAAGACCGCCCCATGGCGGCAATTACGTTTTGGTGTGTTTGTCAGCAACCGTAGAGGCGCCAAATGAGTGCGGCTTGATTCGTGCAGCGAATCCGCTGCCAATTACCATTCCCACAAGCTCACGTATTAGCCCTCGGGTCTCACCTGAGCGACCGATATCCAGGTGAATTTCCAGGTCAAGCCGGTTTTCATCCTCTAAGGTTTCGTCCTCACGGGCAATTAATGCCGTCAGGCGGGAGGCTACATCCAGGCTCAAAGAAGTTTCGTAATACATGCGCTGCCGCAAACTGTTTGTTGCCCTTTCGTAGCGTTTTGTATAAAAATACCGAGCGCCTTTGCCCACCCGGTGAATGATAACTGCCGTCACGTAGATTGTCCGCTGACGAACCTGGGAATCAGTACCGATTATCAGGCGGTACTGACTCTTATCATCCCCATCCATATACCGGCGGATTGCCTGATATACTTGATCAATACTCACTTCACCGTGGGAAGGACTGACAAACTTCATCGCATGAGCTCCTCCAATTCGTCAGCAAGATGGGCAAACTGGCGCACTGACAACTTCTCGCCCCTGGTGTCCTCTGACACCCCTATACGACTCAAAGCAGCGCGCACCTGGTCTCCGGGTATTCCCAAGGCCGAGGCCAGCACTCCTTTGAGCATCTTTCGACGCTGCCCAAAGGCGGCGCGCACAAGTCTGGACATCAACTGCGGGTTAGTAGCTTGCCAAGGCGGTTGCCGCCAACGAAGGCGCACAATGGCAGACTCCACTTTGGGGGGAGGAAAGAAATTGCCGGCCGCCACTCGCCCCACTTGCTCCACTTCACAACGATACTGAACGGCAACAGATAATGCTCCATAATCTTTTGTCCCGGGAGCTGCCGCAAGACGCCGCCCCACCTCCAACTGCACAAGCAAAACTGCTAATACGGGCTGAACAGGTCCTTCCAATAACTTTATGATAAATGGGCTTGTTATGTAGTACGGAAGGTTCGCTACCACCTTAAACGGTGTGTCAATCAATTTTTCATAGTTTTGCTGCAGAGCATCGCCTTCAATTAGGGTAAAGTTTTTCTGGTGTCCCAGGCGCTCGGTTAACAAGGTGCAAAGCCGGGGATCGATTTCCAAAGCTGTCACGTGCCGTGCCTGTTGAACCAATAGTTCTGTCATCGTCCCCAAGCCCGGGCCAACCTCCAAGATATGGTCACTAGCCCTGAGCTCTGCAGCGGAGACAATTTTTTGTATAATATCAGCACTGGTTAGAAAATTTTGTCCCCAACTTTTACGTATCTTCAAATTATATTGTTCAATCAGGCTTATTATGTTTCCGGGCTTCGTAATATCCATCGGACTTTGCCTCCAATTTTTGTACTGCAGCCTCAAACTCTGTCCGGCTGACCCCAAGGGCGTTGAGCCGCCAAAGAAAATTCTTGCTGTTTCCGTAACCAACCGCCAGTAGCTCACCCAGGCGGCGACGGCGCTTGGCGGCATCGGGTGTCCCAACCAAACCTGCTTTCAGCAGGTCGCTCATCTCGAAACCGTTTCGAATAGAGCCGCTGGAACGCACTTTTTCCAGTGCCTTACGAATTGTTTCGGCATCCGCCTTTTCGACACCAACTTTCCCATCGGACGCGACAATTCCTGGCACAAATGCGTGCCGGCAGCCAGGCAGCATTTTTTGTAACCGGCGCCGTATCTGCTCCCCCGCGTGGTCGGGATCGGTAAAAATAATTACACCTCTGCGGGCGTGAGCGGTCCGGATTGCCGCAATCTGCCTTTTTGTAAGGCCCCATCCGTTTGTCACCAAAACATCAGCCTCGGGAAAGGCCCGACGCACCGCTGCGGCATCTTTTTTACCCTCCACCACTATCAGTTCTTTTATCATTGACCTCACCTACAAAAAGGGACAGGTTTCCCTGTCCCGGTTATTGTCGACTGACACTGTCCACCAAAAACACGCGCACTGATTTGCGACCGAAATACCAGGCCACATAATGATCATCAAAAACTATATCGATGCGATTACCCCGAATTGCACTTCCCACGTCCACGGCTACGGCAAATCCATCACGAATTATTGTTCCATGCATAGTTGTAACCTGTCCGCCAGGAAACTGCAAATAAACCTTGGACCGCAGGGGTATTACCCGCGGGTCAACAGCAATCATGTACGGGTCTTCCCATGTTCCTGAACCCTGGCGGGCTTTCATACCTGTGGAAGTGTAGCCTGTATTATAGGCGCCAGTACACGCCGAGCGTCCCAAATCATCTAGCGGACAGCGGGTTTCCGGAGTTCCGGCGCAATATGCGGTGGCCAACGTGTCGACAACGCCGCGAATCCTAATGTCATAGCCGCTGCGGCTAATGCTGGATATTGTTCCATATTCGGTAATTTTATCTCTGCGTTCGACTACCTCTCGGGTGTCAACAATAGTTTCTTCCACAGCTTCCCCATCGTGATAGGTAACCTCTATGGTTTGAACTGATTTGCCGTCTCGACCATGCTGAACAACGCGCTCCTGCCCCTGGTACATATTGGGATTGGGAACCCGCGTGCTGGAATAAGATTCAATAATTTCCTTTTCAACAAGCTGGGACTGAACACGGACCACATTTATTGGCTCATCCAAACTTGCCTGACTTTCCGAAGGCGGTGTGACAATATCTTGCATAAAATATTGCACGCCTGCATCTTCGAGGATATCGCCGACTTTTTTGCCCACGGACCATACTTCCGTTGATTCACCATCATGGTTAACTGTAAATCGCTGAGCACGAATTACGACAATCCCCATCCTCCTGGATAGTGTCGTATCTGGCTCCGGATATACGTAATCTTCTTCACGCCAATCCAACCCAAGCTCCGTTAACGCTTCACCAACTGTTTGGGCAGCGGTGACTGCGGCAAGCTGATTTTCTCCTACATATACGGTCACATGCTTGACATGCATAAAATAACCGGTAGCCACTACAGTACCAAGCATTGCCAAAACAATAAAGGCAGCTAATTTATAGATTCCCTGAATGGGAATTTTTTTCTTGGCCAAAATATTACCTCCCCCTGTGCCCGTTTGGGCGGCCCTTTTATTGTACGTCATGGTGGAAACCTATGTCAATTAAACAACCGCCTCATGGTAATTATTGTTACCATTTTGTATAAATTTATTAGCAATTCTATGTAGGGGAAGAACATAGGGTTTCAGATATTGAAAAGTTTTCGGGCGTTGGCGCTGGTTTGGTCGGCGAGCGAGTCGATATCTGTATTACGAATTGCAGCGACTTCAGCCGCAATTATTGCTAAATATGCAGGGTGATTTGTGCTGCCGCGATGGGGATGCGGAGCCAGATAGGGACAATCTGTCTCCAACAATAATCTCTCAGCGGGAACAGCAGCCGCAACCTCCTTGGCACGCCTTGCGTTTTTAAAAGTTACCGGTCCCCCCAGAGAAATACTTAGATTGAGACTCAAAAAATCCCTTACCATTTCCGCAGATCCGGAGTAACAATGCATGACGCCGCCGGCCACAAACGGACCAAACTCCGTGAGAATTTTCACAGTATCGCCGATTGCGTCCCGGGTATGTACTATTACCGGCATTTTTAACTCGCAAACGAGCTCCAATTGCCGACGGAACACGGTACGTTGGACCTCCCGGGGAGAGTTATCCCGGAAATAATCCAATCCAATTTCGCCAATGGCCACCACCTCCGGACGCTGAGCCAGTTCTTTCAAGCTTATATAATTCGCTTCAGAAAAATCATTGGCCCAATGGGGGTGGAAGCCAACAGCAGCAAAAATACAGGGGTGGATTGCCGCCAACTCTACGGAAGCGTGGCTGGAAGACAGGTCGTAGCCAATATTTATTATCGTTCCGACTCCTGCCGCCTTGGCAGCGGCCAGCACCTGATCAAGATTGTCTGTTAAACGGGGATGATTAAGATGGGCATGGGTGTCAATTAAGTCCGGCATAAATTTTGCTCCCTTCGGGAATATCTTCTTCGACTGTGATTAGACTGGGCATACCGTCGCCGGCTTCAGAGAACAGCACTTCCCCTTCGCTGGTCTCACCGTCAATTTCTAAGTTAATCAAATTGGCCACATATACGAGTTTTTTACCAACCAATTGGCCGGGGGTAAACCTCCCGGCTGGAATAATCACTTTCCGGCGCATATGTCCATCAAAAACGACCAAAGACATACGCTCGGCAGCAATCCTCTGGGCAGATACAACTCTCACCACAATAAAACTCACACGGCTCAAGTCTTCCCTGAGAATATGGACCTGATCTTCAGCAAGCCGGGTATTCAGGGGCTGAATCCGTGGGAACAGGGGCGGCGTCTGTTGCACCCTTGTCCCAGGTCTCAATTGGCCCCACTGGGCTAGGGAGGACCAGGATTGGAGCTCTACTGAGCCACCGATACCCAGCTGGGACAGGATTTTGCCGGCGGCTTCTGGCATTAATGGTTTCAGAACTACGCCAATAAAACGCAGGGCCTCACCCAAGCTGTATAGGACGGTATGCAGTCGCTCACTGTCGGTTTGGCCTTCCATTTGCCAGGGACTGGTTTCCTCAATATATTTGTTGAGCTGGGCAATAAGCCGCCAAACGGTTGCCACTGCTCCCGGCAAATCTTGTTGCTCGATACTGGCCTCAACCTGCCGGGGGACCGAGAGGGCCATTTCCCTGAGTTCAAGATCGCCGGTCTGCCGAGTCAAAACATTGGGCCGGGGCACAATCCCATCGGCGTAGCGAGTAATAAGTGATGCAACCCGGGCCACAACATTACCAAGGTTGTTTGCCAGGTATTGATTTATCTTTTGAATTAGCTGTTCTTCGGGCACCGACAACTGCGCCAATGCAACTTTCTGTTGCAAATAAAAGAATCGCAGACCATCATCACCGTAATTTCGGGCCAGTTCTGTACATTCCACAGGCTCATTTTCATTGCGGGTAAAAATAATATCGCCGTAAACAGCCCAACGGGGCAGCGCTATATCCAGCGCAGACAGTGCGATTGTCCAAGCAAGGCCCGTGGTATGGAGCCATGATTTGCTCACGAACAAAACTGCTGTTGGCCAAACTCGCGTGAAACGATTCTCATCCGAACCATATCCACATGCGTGTAGGACGTCGCAAAATTCTCTAAACCACGGAGTGGCCATAACACAGCCGTCCCTGACTGCCGCCAATCTTAGGGCGGGCTCGCCTATTAAGCCGGATAATTGCTCACCAGCGACGGCACGGGGCAATAGTTGTTCTATAAGCTTTGCCTGGTAATCCTTATGTTCATCCGGCTTCAAACTGAGCTCGACAAATTGTGCATGTTCTGCTTTCTCTTCGCAATCCGTGCAGTGGTCGGCATGTTGTTCGGTTTGACAGTTAGGGCAGAGCAAACCCTCCTTTTGCATGCGGTCTAAGCGCCTCAAATCTTCCAGTTGCTGAATAACGGATCCCATTATCTCGGACCCAACGCCAGCTTCTCCAGGACGAAGGCTGCTTGCCGAAGCAAAGGTAAAGGCATCTGTATTACCCCAGACGTATAATTCCACTTCGTTCCCGGTAATTTGCTTGAGGCGGCTCAGAGAATCCGCAGCAATCCGCGCTGCCTGGTTAGGCAGTGCGGAGGGCTGGATGCTGATAAAACAGGATTTTTTCTGCACTGTAAGCGACCTCCGTCTCATAAAAATTTTTGAAATAAAAATTGACCGGTATGGAATTAAATGGTATACTAAAGTTGCATTATAATTGAGACATCTAATTAAGGGAGGGTTTTTAAATGAAGTCTACCGGTATTGTACGCAAGGTTGATGAATTAGGTCGTGTCGTACTCCCAATTGAGCTTCGCCGCACACTGGATATCAAGCAAAAAGACTCGCTGGAGATTTACGTAGATGGAGAACGTATCATCCTTAAGAAATACTCCCCAGCCTGTATATTTTGCGGTGAAGCGGAAGGCGTTACCTATTTTAAAGGAAAAAATATCTGCTCTGACTGTGCCAGACAACTTAACGATTAAGACGGATTACTAAGTCCGTCTTTTTTTTTGGTCGCGATATCATAGACTAAGTTTTTTGACACCCCGAGGCGGCTGCTCACTATTTGCACGCCATCCCGCACACTGACGCCCGTTGCCAACACTGCAGCCAGCTCAGCGTCAATTGCGCCCTCATCCTGTTCTGGCACCTCCGGCTGCCAGGGGCCGAGAACGATTGTGAACTCCCCGCGACTGACTCTATCCCAATCGGTATCTGCCAAAACCGACCTCACAGTGCCCCGAATGTACTCCTGGTGTAGCTTGGTTAATTCCCGGGCAATCAACAACGGACGTTCTGGCATCTTCGCATCCAGCCGTTCCAGCAACTTTTTCACCCGTTTAGGCGACTCATAGACCACAACAGGATGGGCAATTTCAGCAATCATATTCACGGCCTCCCGGCCTTTTCGAGGCAAAAAACCTAAAAAGGTGAAAGCTGCGAGCGGGAATCCAGCGGCAGCAAGGGCGGTAATCACGGCGCTGGGGCCGGGCAGGGACTCGACGTTTATCCCCGACTCGATGCACATTGCAATCAAGCTTTGGCCCGGATCAGAGATTCCGGGTGTGCCGGCATCACTTATTAAAGCCACCGATTCCCCCGCGGCAATCCTAGCGACCAACTTCTCTGTTTGCGCCGACGAACTGTGCTGATGATAACTAACCAATGGCTTTGATATGTTGAAGTGCTCCAACAGCTTGCGGGAATGACGAGTATCCTCGGCGGCGATGATGTCCACTGATCGCAGAACCCTTAGCGTTCGCAAGGTTATGTCCTCTAAATTACCCAATGGAGTGGGGCAGATATACAAGGTGCTCATACAGATTCACTCCCATTCAAAAACAACGGCGCCAACACCCGCAACCCAGGACGGGCGCCTTTTTCCGCTTCAATCAGTACCATTTCTGCTTCCCGTCCGGCTCGGGGATGGATCAGCTGCATACGTTTCGGTTGTAATCGGTGCGTGAGCATCAAACCGCAGATATCAGCAAGACGCTGGGGCCGGTGCACCATAGCAAATTTACCCCCGTACATTACCAGCCAGGCAGCGGCTTTAATGACATCTTCCAATTTACAAAACAATTCATGTCTGGCGACTGCAATTGCCTGATTTTTATTGACAGAGCCAGTGTCCGCAGGCATATACGGAGGATTGGCAGTGACCACATTAAAGCTTTCCGGAGGTATGCTGTCTCTAACCTCCCGCAAATCAGCGTGGACTACATCAATCAATGTATTCAAACCGTTAAAAGCAACAGAGCGCCGACACATCTCCACCAGCTGGGCCTGAATTTCCAGAGCCACAATCTGCCGGAGCGGGCGGCGCTTGCTGATTAATAGCGGTATTACACCTGTACCTGTGCCCAAATCGATCACACGTTCGCCTCGGAATAAGCTGACAAAATTAGCTAATAAAACCGCGTCCGATGAAAATGCAAACACATCCCGCCGTTGAATAATCCTCAGGCCGTCACCCAAATCATCAAGGCGTTCACCGGGCAGCAATAACTTGTTCATTTCTTTAGCAAAGAGATACAGAACAAACAATCGCCTTCGGAGCGCAAATTTCCATACTGCAAATGGCAGATGTGAAATCCTTCATGATACAAGCGCGCCAAGGCGTCCTGCCCCTCTTTTACCGGCAGCTCTTCTTGATTTGGTTTTGGTAATTGTTCCCGCAGCCACCGGTTCTCCTTCTGCAACTTTTCTAACTCTGTCTTTAACCTGGAGACCTCTTTTTTTAACTGGGTCCAACTGACATAGAACTGCTCCAGGTTGTCTTCTATCTGTTTCATTTGCTCTTCCAAAGTGCCACCCCCGCTAATTGGGCATATCATCCGGGGTCAGCTCCAGAAAGCTGCCACTCTCAAGATTTTGACCGACAAACTTCCGTTTGAGCACATTGACCTCCACAACCTTAACTCTGCCCTGCTTGGTGTTAACGGTCTTACCTAAATCCGGCAGCCCCTGTCGCGCCTCATGGTAAAATTCCGATTCGTAGCGCAGACAACACATGAGTCTACCGCAGACCCCAGAAATTTTTGTGGGATTTAAGGACAGGTTTTGCTCCTTTGCCATTTTGATAGAAACCGGTTGAAACTCGCTAAGGAAGGTGGCGCAGCATAACGGCCGTCCGCAGCCTCCTAGCCCCCCCAGCATCTTGGCTTCATCCCTAACGCCAATTTGGCGCAGTTCTATCCTGGTCCGATATGTGGCAGCCAGATCTTTGACCAACTCCCGAAAATCAACCCTGCCATCGGCAGTAAAATAAAAGATTATCTTGGAATTATCAAAAGTGTACTCGGCGTCAACCAGCTTCATTTCCAGTTTATGTTTTTCTATCTTCCGGGCACAAGTTTGCATCGCTTCCCGGGCCCGTTCCTTATTCTCTTCAACCTTTTCCCTGTCAGCCTCAGTGGCGGGGCGCACCACCTTCTTTAACGGCTGCACAACCTCATCTTCGGGGACTTCCCCGGGGGGCGCAGTTACCTGGCCAAATTCAACCCCTCTGACTGTTTCAACGATTACGTCATCACCTTGTTGCAGCTGGTGGCTGGCAGGGTCAAAATAATATATTTTTCCGGCGTCTTTGAATCTAACTCCAACTACTGTATACATGCTCAAATTTATCCCTCCCACAGCCTGAGCAGCAGGCTGTCAAACGTCAGGCGCTGGTTGCAATTAGATAGTAATCGTTGTTTAGCCTGACGGCAGCTTTCCAGCACAGCAATAGATTTGTCACTGGGGCAGACTTCACTGCATTTATATATTATATCCGTTAAATCATGATTTACCGGTTTTGCCTCCCGGTTTAGGGTCAGCAGCAGCATATCCCGAAACCAATGCGTAACAAAATCAAGCGTCAAATCTTTATAGTCCTGCCATTGTTCGCTAATTGCCAATGGATTACCATGCCCGCTCAAAATCTGTAAAATATCTTCAGCCCATTGTTTGCGAAGCTCCCAAAAACCATCAGACTCCGATAGATTCAGGGCTCTGCCGAAAATACCCCCGGATATACCGGCCAGTACGCCTGCCTGTTCTACGGGCACTCCGCGCTCAGATAGTTGAGCACGCAGGCAATCTTCAGGCAGCGGCGAAAGCCGGTGAATCTGTGTTCTGGAACGGATGGTCTCTAAAACAGAATCCGGGGTCTCCGCGGTGAGAACATGGATTGCCCAGGCAGGGGGTTCTTCCAGTGCTTTCAAAAGACTATTGGCTGCCTCCGAAGTAAGCAAGTGCGCATTTTCCAACACAACTAACTTGTGCCGGGTGCGGTTCGGTGCAAAACGCTGAAATTCTTTAAGCTGACGAGCATGTGCAAGCTTTACCGTTTCCATGCCTTCAATCACCACCAAGTCCGGGTGCCTGCCCGCCCGCAGCATCATACAATCCTGGCACTCTCCACAAAGACTGTTACAAAATAACCGGGCCGCCAGGGCGCGGGCCAGGGTCTTTTTGCCAATGCCCCCAGGGCCCGTAAACAAATAGGCATGGGAAAGCTGATTTGTTTCGATTTGCCTGAGCAGTGAAGCGACAACCCGTTCACTACCCAGAAAGCCGGGTAGAGTACGCATTTATACTTGTTCAAACCTCTCTACATCCAAAACAAATATGGTGGCACCGCCAACTACAACCTCCACGGGGTAAGGCACGTAAGATTCCACCGCGCCGCCAATCGGGGACATGGTTGTGACCATTTTCTCCCGGGATTGACATACGTTCTTGATGATATCAACTACCTGCTGCAATTGGTCATGTTCAACACCGATAAGCATGGTCGTGTTTCCGGCCTTGAGAAATCCCCCGGTACTCGCCAGTTTGGTGGCTCGAAAGCCATTGTCCACTAAAGTCTCCATTAACTTGACGCTATCCTTGTCTTGAATAACGGCAACGACCAGTTTTTTCATTTTACACAAACCTCCTCATCCAAAAATCTTAATGTCGCAGTGATCTCTTGGTGAATATCCTTCGCAGCCAGGGTGCCCGCCAAAACCAACAACTGATAGTCTGCAGCTATGCGTCGGTAACCTTCTGCAACCCTGTGATAAAATTCCCGATTCCTGCGTTCAATACGGTCTAGCCCACGCTGGGAGGACTGGCGTTTTATACCTATTTCCGGCTCAACTTCCAGCACAAATGTGTAATCTGGCAGCAGTTGCCCTACAGCCTCGAGGTTTATCTTGCGGACGAAATCCACATCCAGCCCCAATCCGTAACCTTGGTAAGCGATGCTGGAAAACAGATAACGATCGCAAAGCACGGTCTCTCCCCTATCGAGCGCCGGCCGAATTACATCCTGGACCAGCTGAGCCCTGGCTGCGGCATAAAGGTACGCTTCTCCTAAATCGGTAAGCTCAGTAGCTGGGTCCAAAAGCAATTTTCTAATGCTGTCACCAACGGGAGTTCCTCCAGGTTCCCGGACTGATAGACACTGAAAACCGCGTGATTCCAACCATTCCCGCAGCAACCTGGCCTGGGTAGTCTTCCCGGAACCATCCAACCCTTCAAAAGCAATGAATAATCCCCTATGCTTCATTATATTACTTCTATCCACTCTGGAATCACCTTCCTGGAGCTCAACATAACAAGGTACTCGTGGGTCGCTTGATCCAATCTTTGACCCGGACCTGCAACCAATGTGCCCGGCGGGTACGGCGCCAGCAGTTCACGGCAGATTCTACCCTGAGCTTTGTTTAATTCGATTTTTTTCCCGGGTGCCAACCATGCCTCCCGGGGAGAACAAACCTGCTCTACCGGAGGAGGCGGCAAAACCCGGGGCAATTCGGCGGCTGGCAGCTCAGCAAGCTTGGCCAGCGTCCGGTTTAACGCCGCCGCAGCGGTTGGAGATAAGGCGTCAGCCATGGTGAGCATGAAAAGAACATTGTTGTTTTGTACCAGTTCGGGGTAAATCCCTGCATTGGTTAACATGCGTATCATTCCTGGCCTTTCTCTGAGGACAAATCGGGTCCAGTCGTGCCCCCGCCAGCACTCGAGACCATGGCGGCTGCAGCTGCGGACCAGCAAGGCTGAGAGCAAACGTAAGCGTTTCAGCAACGTAAACCCATGACGGCAGGCCACAACTGCCGCATGCTCCAGGGATGCCAAAAGCGGGTAACTGGGGCTGGTAGTATGAAACAGGTTTAACGTCTCAGCCAGCCTTTCACCAAGGGCAGCGTCAGTTAGATGCATCCAGGCAGCCTGAGTCCTGGCGAACAGAGTTTTATGGGCGCTCTGCACTACAATCTGAGCGCCTGCGGCCACGCCATCGGGGGGCAAGTCCAATCCCTGGCCAAAGTGCAGATGCGCACCATGGGCTTCATCGATAATTACAAACATGCCCTGTTCCCGACAGTGTTTAATCAGGTCTTTCAACTCCGCGACCAAGCCAAAATAATTGGGGTTTGTAAAAATGGCGGCCTTAAATGAACGCGCCGCCATCTTTGATTCAATCGCGGATACAGTAAGCGGCAACCAAACCCGGCGCTGGGGACAAAAATGGGGATCAACAAACTCCGGCGTTGCCCCGGAATGAATAAGCCCGGCAATAACTGCACGATGACAATTGCGCTCCACAAGCACCTTGTCGCCGGGGCCGGCGAGAGCACAGACGGCCGCCATCAGTCCGACACTGCTGCCATTTACAAGATAATATGTTCTTTCGGCTTGATAAATGTCTGCGACTCTCTGTTGAGAACGGGCCAAAACTCCTTTAGGGTGATGCAGGTTGTCCAGACCGGGCAGTTCCGTCAAGTCCGCCCAGTGATGTCGAAGCTGCCCTTTATGGCCCGGCATATGAAAGCGGTAACGACTGGCCCTGTCGACAAAATCCAGGCTGGCTCGTAAATCTAAATAATCCATACAATTCCTGCCTTTCCCCTTATTATACATAAAAAAATAAGGAAAAAGCAATTCACTTTTTCCTAGCCCGTCTGCCACAATTCCTTTAGCTTTTTCACGAAGAACTGATAGCGCGGGTTGCTCACCTCGGTTTGGGTTATTTCATCCAAACAGGAGGCGCAAATATAACCTTTGACCAGCATTACTCCCTGGTCATGTTCGCAACCGCAAAAGTGACACTTCTGGGCTGCCTGAACCTGAACATTCATTTTTATCACCAGCTAATCTCTTTGTTAACTTTATTTTCCCACTATCAGAAAAAATATACACATCTCTGTATTAGCTTATGTCAAGTTCACATAATTTGGTGACTCTTTTGTAATCTGGACATCATGGGGATGACTTTCTTTAAGTCCGGCGCCAGTGATCCTTACCATCTGAGCCTGTTTCAAATCATCAATTGTGCGTGCGCCGCAATATCCCATCCCGGCCCGGACACCGCCGATAATCTGAAATACTGTGTCGGCAATCGTGCCCCTGTATGGCACACGCCCTTCAATCCCTTCAGGAACAAGTTTGTGCTGTTCCGACTGAAAATAGCGGTCTTTGCTGCCGGAACGCATTGCGCCAATCGAGCCCATGCCACGATAAACCTTGTAACTACGTCCCTGATAGATTTCGAATGATCCCGGGCTCTCTTCAGTTCCTGCCAGCATGCTACCCAACATAACAGTATCGGCGCCAGCGACAATTGCTTTGGCAACATCACCTGAGTATTTGACGCCACCGTCAGCGATTATCGGCACGCCGCTGCCCTGGGCCGCAGCCGAACACTCCATAACGGCCGACACCTGTGGCACGCCAACTCCGGCCACAACCCGGGTGGTACAGATAGACCCAGGACCGATACCTACCTTAACCGCATCCGCACCGGCGGCAATCAGGTCTTTGGTGGCTTCAGCGGTAGCAACATTGCCTGCAATCACATCCAGCCCAGGGAAACTGCTTTTTATCCGTGCCACTGCCTTGAGCACACCTTCCGAATGGCCGTGGGCGGTATCAACAACCAGAACATCGACCCGTGCTTCCACTAGGGCACTGGCACGCTCCATAGTATCGCCAGTCACCCCAACTGCTGCCGCCACAAGTAAACGACCATTGCTGTCCCGGGCAGAATTGGGATATGTCCGTGCCTTTTCGATATCCTTAATTGTAATCAGGCCCTTGAGGTTAAACCCGGAATCAACCAGAGGCAATTTTTCAATTTTATGCCGAGCAAGAATTGCTTTGGCCTGCTCCAGGGTTGTGCCTACTGGCGCCGTTACCAAATTCTCGCTGGTCATAATTTCAGAAACCTTGCGCTCATAATCCTCTTCAAAACGCAGATCACGGTTTGTGACGATCCCAACTAATTTACCGGAAACGGTAATCGGAACGCCGGATATTCGATATTGCTTCATCAGTTCTGCGGCTTGACCAACTTTGGCATCGGGGCCCAGAGAAAATGGGTTGGTGATGACACCGTGCTCAGAACGCTTGACGGTATCCACCTCCCTGGCCTGATCCTCGATGCTCATGTTTTTGTGAATGACGCCCAGGCCGCCTTCCCTGGCCATGGCAATGGCCATCCGTGACTCAGTGACAGTATCCATACCGGCGCTAAGCAAGGGAATGTTCACATAAAGATTCCTAGTGAGACGGGTGCGCAGCTGAACATCCCGGGGCAACACGCTTGACTTAGCAGGGACCAGTAACACATCGTCAAATGTTAACGCTGTATCAAGAACCTTTTGGGACATATAATTCCTCCCGTTTTTATTATAATTGCTTCATTATATCAAAACCTCTTTTTATCAGCAACTAATCTGGCAGACCCGTCGCTTAAGACAAGACAGTTTGCAAGTAATGTTTAATAAACATGTCAACAAACTAACAATTGTTAGTTTATATATTGACCACGCTAACATTCCTTGGTATAACTCAGTTAAACAATTCAAATCACAAATGTAGTTAATTACTGTAGCTTTTTTTTAAGTCAAAGAGAGAAACTAATAATGAAACTAAACGTCAACTCCATGCTTCTGTCAAATGGAATCATTTTCGCGCTAATTTTACTCATGTGGCCAATCCTAATGGTACTGTCCCAGCTTGAGGGGTCTATTCACCAACAAATGGAAGCGATAGAAGCTGCCCCAGCGCTTTACATTCTAAATTTCGTGCTTGCCTCTCTAATTGCTCCGGCACTAACCATGCTCCTCATTAGCATGAACTATGAGATTAAGACAAGGGTTAAGACTCCTACCCTTAACATACTAGGCGTTGCTGCACTCGGTTTCTATGTGGCACTGGTCAGCGTTGGCTATATCTCGCAGTATACTCTGCTTCAGCTTCTTCTCAGCCACGGGAACCCGGCGGCTGAATATTGGTATTTTAATAACCCTGACTCTGCGGCCTACTTCCTAAATTAGCTGGGTTATGTGTTTTTTGCGCTGGGAGCAATGTTGACGGGCTACAAATTTATTTTTGAGCAGGGTTTGCCGAGAGCAATCGGGGGCCTGCTCTGGATGTCAGGAACATTGTCAATCATTGCATTTGTCGGTTTGATATCAAACAATATGGCCCTGAATTTTTGCACCATAATTAGTGGCGGCCTCACCCTGCCAATTGGAATACTGTCTGTCGCCTGGGGTGCCAAACTACGCAACGAAAAGAGGAAATTTAACAATGCAACAAGCTAAAATTTCCGGCGAGGTCCTCGCTGGCTTTGAAGATGTGAAATCTGCTTTTTATAACAACTTTACCCGAAGAGGTGAAATTGGCGCCGCCTGTGCCATTTTTTACAAGGGAAAAAAGGTTGTCGATTTGTGGGGCGGAAAACGGGAAGGCGACCTGGATTGGGAACGGGACACCATGACGTTAATCTTCTCTGCCACCAAAGGTATTGCCACTACTGTCCTCGCCAAACTTCATTCGCAAGGACTGCTGGATTATGAAGAAAGAATTAGCGCATATTGGCCTGAATTTGGGCAGAATGGCAAACAAGACATTACTGTCCGCCAGCTCCTAACCCATCAAGCTGGGCTTGTGCTATTGGACAAAAAACTCAGTATCGCTGAACTAAATAATTTCGAGCATACCGCCGCAATCGCTGCCCGGGCAAAACCCTGTTGGGAACCGGGAACACATCAGGGTTACCAGGCCGGCACCGTAGGTTTTTACATGGGTGAGCTGGTCCGGCGCATTGACCCGCAAAAACGCAGTCTTGGTCAATTTTTTCAAGAAGAGATTGCCCGCCCCCTGAGTTTGGAATTTTATATTGGCCTTCCCGACACGATACCAGCTGAGAATATTGCGCGAATAAACATGATCAATCCCCTGTTGGCTATTTTTAACATTAAAAAAATGCCCCCTGGATTGCGGAAGGCTGTTCTGAATTTTAATTCCCTGTTTATGAAATCTGCAACTATTATCGGGGGCTATAATCCTAACCAGAGGCAGACATGGCGGATTGAGCAGCCCTCCGGCAATGGAATCGGAACTGCCCGTTCAGTGGCCTGCCTGTACAGTCTATTGGCCCAGGGAGGAGACAAGATTGGGATTCGGCCGGAGACTTTTGCCCATCTCAACGTCTTCCCAGAAAAACCTGCCAAAGGTTATCTTGATATGGTGATGAATTTCGATACCCGGTATGGCTTGGGATTCATGAAACCGGATCCGATATTCAGCTTCTCACAAAATCCCAGGGCCTTCGGCTTCCTCGGCGCCACCGGCAGCTTTGCCTTTGCCGACCCGGAAAAGCAAATTGGCTATGCCTACTTTACACGTAAAATGGGTTATTATGGTGTAAACGACCCCAGGGAAAAGTGCGTCCGCGAAGCAATGTACCATTGCATTAATAAATTTCCCGTTTCCACCGAGGAAAATCAGCCCAAGCAGAAGAACTGATATCCCGGCTTTTTACAACAGGTGGTTTTATCAACCGGATCAAAGAACAAGATTTTTAATCAGGTACCGGCCAATGTGTTTGTACAGAAACAACCCTAAATCAAAAAACCTCGGGCGTTTAAAGCCTGAGGTTAATTTTTTTTGGTGGAGATGAGCGGATTCGAACCGCTGACCCCCTGCTTGCAAGGCAGGTGCTCTCCCAACTGAGCTACACCCCCATTAATATAGAAACCGGATGTCAGATTGAGATCAATAGCTAGAGCTTGCGTGATTTCGCGCATATTCCAAAAAACACCCAAAGGGTGTTTTTTGAGAAATCCGGCGACGACCTACTCTCCCGGGGGGAAATCCCCAAGTACCATCGGCGCTGGAGAGCTTAACTTCCGTGTTCGGTATGGGAACGGGTGGGACCTCTCCGCCATAGTCACCGGATACTACACATG